>DXSO01000047.1 GCA_019410445.1 Sutterella sp. | reverse complement strand
GCCTACCGAGATGGCACGGTCAAAAAATCCGATACGGTGGAAGCCCTTGCAAAGCTTCACAACGTTGATGTAGGTGCACTGAAAGCTGCCATTTCCGATTGGAATGAAATCGTTGCCGGCAAGAAGCCCGATCCCTTCAAAAAGCCTCTTGATCGCAAGACTGAACTGAAACCCCCTTTCTACTCCATGCGACTGTCACCGAAGCTGCATTACTGTATGGGCGGCGTAGCGATAACCCCGAAAGCGCAAGTTATTGATTGCCGCAGTCTCAAGCCCATAACAGGTCTTTACGCCGCAGGAGAAATCGCCGGTGGCGTGCACGGCATGGATCGTCTTGGTGGTTGTTCTTCGGTTGACGGCATGGTGTTCGGTCAAATTGCAGGCCATGAAGTGGCTTCTCGCAAACTTTAATAGGAATTAAAGTCATGAAGTTGAAGTTATGTTTTGCCGCTCTTGGTGCCTGCCTGACGTTTGCGTCCGCGACAGCTGCTGATATTGCCGGAGTCCCCATGAAGGATTATCACGTTAAAGCTTTCGGAGGCACCGTCCAATGCGCCGTATGCCATCAAACAAACGTGCCCAAGACTCGTCCAGACGACAAAGCCTGCCGCACCTGTCATGGTCCGATGGAAAAAATTAAGACCCCGGACAATCCCTTCGACAAAAAGCCACATCAATCAGCCCACTACGCCGACACTCTTGAGTGTACGGCCTGTCACGCTGAACACAAAGCAAGCAAAGATCTCTGCAGTGCATGCCATAACGTTAAGTGGACCAAGTTCCAATAACCACCAAAAGGAGAAAAGTACTATGTCTCAATCTATCAAGCTGCGCTTGACGGCCGCTGCAATTGCCAGCCTGTCACTTTTTGCAGTAAATGCGATTGCTGCAACACATACTCTTGACGGCAAAACGCTTACCATCGATGAACTCTGGGCCATTGCCGCTCCGGGTGAAAAGGTAAAAATCAGTGCCGATGGGTGGAAACGCCTGAAGGCCAGCTATCGAGCTCCGATCGACGCTGCAACCGACGGAAGAGATATTTATGGTCTGACCGTCAACTACGGCGATCTTAAGGATCAACGAGTAGCCGGAGCGCGTGTTGAGGATGAACCTAATCGCTCGGCTTCAATTGAATTCAATGAACGTCAAATGCGCATTCAAGCCGCCGGCGTGGAACCGTTCATGCCGGATCGTCTCTCGAAGATGGCTATGATCATTCGCGTCAACCAGATGGCTGCAGGCTATACGGGTATGAGCGAAGCAGCTGCTAATGCTTACATGGAATACATCAACAATGATGTTTGCCCGCTGATTCCTTCACGCGGCAGCGAAGGAGCCAACGACCTGAGTATGGTTACACACATCGGTTTGGCCTTGATGGGGGAATGGGATGTTTCCTACAAAGGCAAGCGTGTTGCCGCTTCCAAAGTACGTAAGGAACTCGGACTGAAGCGTTATCGTCCGTTCGGCATGGACGGCATCTCGATTCTGTCGAATTCAAATGCTGCCGAAGCTCAAGCTGTAGCCGCGCTGAAAAAGGTTGAACACGTACTGAACCTCACCCCCACCATCATTGCATCTTCTCTGGAAGCCTTGAACGGTAACGTAAGTCCTTTTGTTTGGCACACTGTCGAAACAAAAGGGTGGCCGCAGGGACATGAAGCCAGCGAAAAAATTCTGTATGCGTTGAAGGGTTCATATCTGTGGGACGCTGATCCGAAACGCTATCTGCAAGATCCGCTTTCCTTCCGTTCCTCCGGTTATATCCTGGCTACCGCCATGGAAGAACTTCGTCAGGCTAAGGATCTGGTTTCCCAAGCGATCAACCACACCTCCGACAACCCAATCGTGAACGTAGGCGGCCGCAATGATCTGTGGTACAGCAACACAGATGCAATCAAAGCCATGCAAGTTGGCGACAAGAACGTTTTCGTGAACTCCTGCTCCAACTTTGACAATACTCAGTTGGCTGTTCAACTTGAAAGTGTCGGCCGTGCTCTGGCTCAGGTAATTCACACCTCCGCTTGGCGCACGACGCAGCTTGACGACAAACACCGCACAAATCTGCCCACATACCTTGTTGCAAAAGAAAACAAGGGTGGGGATGGCTTTGCCAATATCGCCCAGTCCATGTCCGGCCTCTACGCAGAAGCAATGAGCCTCACCAACAGTGTTATGGGCTATGGTGTACCAACCTCCATCGGTATTGAAGAAACATTCAGCAACGTCAACCTAGCCGCCGATCGCCTGAACAAAATGGCTGACATCGCTTATGAGCTTTACAGCTACGAAGTCCTACATACAACACAAGCCATGAACATGCGCATGCAAGACGGCAAGAAAATGGGCGAAGGCACAATGAAGCTCCTCGACGCTTATCGCAAGGTCGTTCCGTTCGTAACGAAGGATCGTACCTACACTCCCGACATTAACAATGGCATTAAGTTTCTGCGCACACTTGATCCGGACAAACTCCAGTAATTGACCTGCCTTCCGAACTAGATTTGCGGGGTTCTGCTATTGACTTGATCCCGCAAACAATGTTCATCTGAACGGAATTAATGATCATGATTAAAAAAACTCTCACTGCAGCCGCAGTATTAATCGCGCTTGCCGGTGCCGCAACCGCAGCAGAAGTGACACTCTATGGTGTTGTGGACACCGGATTCACATACCAGCACACGAAAGGTGGTGACGACTCGTTTGCAATGACTTCCGGTAACTACGCCGGCCCTCGCTTCGGCTTTAAAGGTACGGAAGATCTCGGTGAAAATCTGCAGCTTGGCTTCATCCTGGAAGCAGGATTCAATAGCGACACAGGCGCACAGGGCTTAGAAAGCAGCATCTTCAATCGCGAATCTCAAATTTCGCTTTCCGGTGATTGGGGTACGCTCGGTTTCGGCCGCGTGGGCGGCTTTTCGTCCGGCATGAGCTCGCTTTCCTGGTACTGGGACTTTGAGCCGTTTGAAACGGCCTATCTTGATGCTGGTATCCAGGCATCTCAGGTTAATGTGTGGAACGTGCACAGCAACACGATCTACTATGTTTCACCTACCTATGCCGGCGCCAGGCTGGGCGTGCAGTATTCGCTCACCAATGACGAGGATGTCGAAGAAGGCCGTTGGAGCGACAACAGCAAGTGGCTTAATGCCGCTCTGCGCTGGGACGGCAGCAACACGAAGGTCATTGGAGCTATAGAGGCTGAGTTTTACGGCGACAATGACACGACCAAAAACTGGGACGACGCCTACAGCTTCAAACTTGCGGCCACCTGGACACCGGTCGGCGCCAATACCACTTTGTATGCCGGCTTGAACTACATCAAGAATTATCGTCGCATCAGCGATGCTAATTGGAATGAGTTTGATCATGCAGCGCTTGAGACAAGCTCCAAGGGCTATGACGCGATCTCCGGCTTCCTGGGTATTCGCTACACCGTCGGCGCAGCCAACTGGCTTGCACAGATCCAATATCAAGACGGTGATTTCGAAGGTAACGCAGGCGCTCAGCAGACCGACTTCAAGCGTTACGCCGTCGGTCTTGGCTGCCACTACTACTTCAGCAACAGAACCATGGGCTATGTTGCCGTGTCCTGGGCTGATGGCGAAGGTATGCTCAACGATGATGCCAACACGACGAATCGTACTGCCGCCTCCGTCGGTTTGACTCACTACTTTTAATCAGTTCACAGCACAGACTTAACCGTATTGTTTCTCCGAAGGCACACCTTGTGATCAGATCATGAGATGTGCCTTCTTTTTTCCATTAATTAGGTCTGGCTGATTACTTTTTAGCTAACAAGGATCCGATACCACCGGACAAGCCGATCCAAAACACCAATACACACCTCACCTGCTCGGAGAGAGCTTAGATGGTAATCCGTCAGCGTGCATCCTTTCGGCATTGCGGCTTTTTCGCCGTTTAACGTCTCTTACACCCAGCCGTTACGTCTGAATTGACGAAGCTTCTCGACGAAATAGCGCATGTCAGCTACCGTTCCGAGCGAAATTCGACACCACTGAGTCGCCGGCGGGAAGGGACGCCCAACCAAAATATTCTCAGCCTTCATGCGATCGGAAAATTCCTTGAGCGATCCCTTGAGTTCCATGAAGACAAAATTGGCCTGACTCGGCAGGTATTTGATCTTGAGTTCATCAAGTGCGCTGCAAAGCAAGGCTCTTGCGTCAGCATTTTCCTTGCGGCTCATCTCGATGAACGCCTTGTCGTTGATTTCCGAAAGAGCCGCTTCGACGGCCGCAATGTTGAGCATCACATCGTAGGCGACTTTGGTTCGAATTTTGTCCGTCGTCTTTGCGGTGGCATACGAAAAGCCTACACGCATGCCCGCCATTGCAAAAAGCTTGGAGAATGTCTTGAGCACGGCCAAATTGTCGAGTCCCTCATCAACAAGCGTTTTTGCGGACACAAACTGTTTGGAGTCAACAAATTCACCGTAGGCCTCGTCAATCACAAAGAACGTATCGGCGGGCTTGCTTCGGATCCAGGCGTTGAGCACCTTGCTGTCGCAGACTGTCGAAGTCGGGTTGTTGGGATTGACGAAATAGACGATGGAACGCCCCTTATGGGCGGCCACTGCTTTTTTCATACCGTCAATGTCAATCGAGAGATCTTCTCGCATCGGTACTTTGACCACTTTGATGCCGTTGCGTTTGGCGCAATCCTCTCCGTCGCTGTACGTGAGTTCGGGAATCACCAGCTGGGTGTTTTCAACGATGTTGCACTCGATCGACGCACGAATCGCTTCGGCCGAACCATGCGTAAGCATAATGTTTTCCGGCTTCCCTCCCACATAAGCCGCGCAAGCCTTTCTCAATACCTCACAGCGCATGAAGGGATAAAGAGAGGCCTCTTCCTCGATCGCTCGTACCGCTGCTTTTTTGGCTGCTGCGCTCATGCCAAGCGCATTCTCGTTGAAACACAAACGCAAAGGCTTGCTCGGGCTCGGCGGCACGAAAGCCGGACGCGAAACGGGAGCGGCAGCAGCCGCACTTCCCAAAGCAAGCACGCCGGCACCGGCGCCGGCAAACCGAAAGAGATCACGACGATTGAGGGGCATTTTTCTCTCCTTTTTCTTATCACTGTTACAAACGCCCGTCTTCAGACAGCAAAGCAGACGCTTGCTTGATTTTGCACACACTCCAACCTCTTGATTTGACAAAGCAATGAAAGCTTGCGTCAAAGCATTTTTGCTGAGAGAAATCTCCTACGAGCAATTCCTTGCAATCAACCACAACGCCCCGTGGAACTGTCTTTCAAAGTGTTTTGATTGAGTGATCACAAAAAGAAAAAGGCGGCGGACGAGAATTTCGTCACGCCGCCTCGAATCACCGCCGTCAATGTCGACGGCTTTGATCATCAGCTAAAGATCACTGCGGAGATCATCGTCACGATCAGGGCGCCAGCCATCGGGATGGCCGTGCGTCGAATGATTTCAAACGGTGATATTCCTGAAGCGCCTGCGACAGCCACGATAACGCCCGTAATGGGAGATACCGTACGGCCGAGAGACGTTGCAAACTGCATCGGCAGAATCAGGGTAACCGTAGAAACACCGAATTCCTTGGCAAAGCCCGGCACAAGCGGAGCAAAGGCAAAGAACGGAGCATTACCCGAACCCATGACGATGGAGATGATCGTAATAAGGAGCGTCATCACCACCATGATTGCGATGCCGGAAAGACCCAGATTCTTCGTAAAGTCGATCAGGTAGTTCACGGTGCCCGTTGCAATCAAACCCTGCGCAAACACTTCACCGGCGACAACCAACGAAACCACGCGTGCAAACTGCGTACCCATCGTATCGAAGAAGACCATGGCTCCGTCAAACACCTTCTTGACCGGGTGACGAATGCATTCGCAAATCATTGCGATGGCAAGCGAGAAAATCATCGCCGTCGGCACATCAAGTTTGACCGAGGTGATCATGAACTTCGAGAAGATAAAGAGCAGCACCAGCGGCAGCATGGGCAGGAACGTGTAGAAGAACGGCGCACCATGCGTGTCAAGAGCACTTTCATGAATAGCCTGCTGATCGCCGGCCTTCCAAGCTCTGTCACCGTCGCGACCGTCAAAATACTTCTGCGTGAAGTAGTGCAGCACTGCAATCGTCGTGGCTACGCACAACGCAACGGGAATCTGATAGTCAACAAAGTAGACCATCGTATCCATACCGCCGTTGCGAGCGGCCAGGTTTGCATTGCCCGAAGCCGGTCCCAAGTCCAAACAGCCCGAGGTTGCGACCAACGCTGCGGCCGACAACGGCGACACGCCCAGACGAACCAGCACGGGGTACATCGTTACCATCAGCAGCATGGCAAGGCCGGATGCCGAGGGAATGAAAATGTTCATGATCTGGCCGACAATGTAGCTCAGAGCCAAAACCAGATACGGCGACTTGAATTTCTGCAGCGGCTTACTCATGAACTCGGCCATGCGGGCACTTGCGCCGATCATGGACATGTAGCGGGCATATGCTGCCGCGCTCATGATGATCAGACCAAGACCGGCCACGCGAGAGGAGAAAATCGCAGAAATCGTCTTGAACGGATCGAAACCGACGAAGCCGGTACTGACCGCCTTCTTCGGAAGGATATGCAGCCCGCCGGGAAGCAATCCCATCAAATCCAGAATAACGGCGGCAAACAACATAATGAGGCCGCCGAGAAAAAGCACGAACTGAGGCTTGTAGTGCTTGAGCAGCACTCTGACCATCAGCACCGTGACGATCAAGGAAATAATAACGCCTAGCATCGGGTCTGTCTCCCTTGGAAAAAATCATTGTTTTTAAGACCGAACAGGTCTCCCGATCGTATCAAAGATGATCTTCAGCCTAAATAAGACAGACTCCTTATTCACTCGATATTCAAGAAGAAAATAAAGGAAAACCCTGTTATGGTTTCAAAGAATTCAAATCGAAATTGAAATAAATGAGTAATAAATCCTTCGATTAAATTGCGCGCGCGTGCGCAACGCTAAGTACATTCGGCAAGAGTAAAGTGTCGAATACCCGCTGTTTGTCGATCAACAGGGTATTTTTGCCGATTCATCATGCCCGCTTTTACAACTTCTGGCGCTCTCGGCGCCATCTTCAGCCGTACTTTTATTGACGTCTCACTCATCAACATGCTCGGTCTGGCCGGCTACTACGCGATCTTTGTCGTCAGTACCCGCTACCTTTCGGAAGTCTTCCACGCAACGCCTGCAACGGCCGGTCTTGCAACGGGCATCATCGTGATCGGCTGCCTGGTCGGTCGATTCTTTACCGGCAGCATCGTCCACAATGCCGGATATCGTCGAGTGCTTTTGTGCGGCGTGGCGCTGTACCTACTCACCAATGCCGCCTACTTTTCCGCCGACTCCGTCACTTCCCTTTTTCTTGTGCGTTTTGTTTCAGGCGTTGCCGTCGGAATCGTCGGCACCGTCACGGGAACCATCGTCGCGATGGTTGTTCCGCCTCAGTATCACGGTCGCGGCATCGCCTACTTCTCCATGAGTACGGCTCTGTCGCTGTGTTTCGGCCCCTTCATCGGCATCGCACTCGTCGACACGATCAGCTTTGAAGGCGTTTTTGCAATTGCAACAGCTCTAGCCTTTGCCAATCTACTGCTTGTGCCGATGGTCAGCGTCACGTCCTCCCGCAAAATCGAGCATCACAAAATCACACTGGCCGACTTCGTGGAACCCAAACTGATTCCGTTCAGCCTGCTTGTCTGCGTCGTTTGTCTGGCCTGGGGCAATATTCAAGCCTTCATGGCCGCCTATGCGCGTGACTACGATGTCGTAGCCGCCGCCTCCGTTTTCTTTTTGGTCTATGCGGCAGCCATTTTGCTCTCCCGCCCGTTGTCCGGAAAAATCTACGACGTGCACGGTTCGGCCGTGATTCTGTATCCGGCTCTTGCGGTGCTTGCTTTGAGCCTACTGCTGCTGTGGGGCATGCAGCAAAACTGGTCCGTACTGCTTGCCGGCGCACTGGCCGGCCTTGGCTTCGGAAACTTTCAGTCGGTTGCCCAGGTTTCCTGCATCTCCATGGTGACTCGAGAACGCTACGCTCAAGCCACGAGCACCTTCTACATTTTCTTCGATCTGGGCATCGGCGTTGCGCCCTATCTGGCCGGATACGTCATCCCGCACGTGGGCTACGACGGCCTCTACGGTTTAAATGCCGTCGTCGTCATCGTCTGCATCGCATGGTACGCCGTGCTGCAGACGCGCGGACACCTCGCGAGACGTCCCCCAAGCGGATCAGCCGTAAATATCCGTCAGTGAATTTCTCGAAACAAGACTTAATCAATCTTGAGAAACCGCGGACGGGCGCACGAGACGATATCCCACTCCATGGATATTTTCAATCCAGTCCTGTCCGTTCTTTTCTTTAATTTTTGAACGCAATTTGCCAATGGTCACACGCAATGTTGCCAGTGAGCCTTCAGCATCATTCCAAAGAACTGTCATCAAATAATCGTAAGTGAGAATCCGATCCGGCGATCTCAAAAAAGCACACAACAACTTGAATTCCAGATTCTGCAATACGAGCTCATTACCGCAAATACTGGCTCGATGCTCCGTAACATTGCACATCAATCCCTCAACATCGAGTATCTCTTCGATATCGAGTACTGAGTCCTTTTCATCGGAGGAATAAGCACGACGCAGCAAAGCAGAAACACGCGCAAGCAGTTCTTCAAGCGCAAAAGGCTTTACCAAATAATCATCCGCTCCAAGAGACAGGCCATGGACGCGATCCTGAACCTTGATTCGTGCCGTCACCATGATGACAGGAATTTTTGAGAACGTTCGAATGTGCGCAAGCACATCAAATCCGCTCACATTAGGCATCATGACATCAAGTATCACCAAGTGCGGAGAAAACTCGGACAGTTTTCTATAAGCCTCCTGCGCTGAATAAGCGGCCTGCACCTCATACCCTTCAAGCATCAAATTGGTGGCGACGAACTGATTGAGAGTCACTTCATCGTCCACAACCAAAATCCTTCGTCTCATTTTTACTGAAATATCATTACTGCAGGATCGGAAGCGTCACTCTGAATGTCGTCCCCTCGCCGGGAGTCGATTGCAGCAACTTCAGAGTTCCTTGATGTTCATTCATGATCGCTCGGCAAATTGACAAGCCCAGTCCCGAGCCATTGGGACAACAGCGCTTGGCATCATCACCTCGGTAGAAATGTTCGAAGATCTGTTTCGTCTCGCCCAAGGTAACTCCAATACCGTTATCGCTCACGTCAATGTGAATCTCATCGCCCTTTGTGCTCAGTTCCACCTTGATGTCAGGCTTGTCCTTGTCATTGTATCTTTTGGCATTGTCCAAAAGATTGTTAATCACCTGAGCCAATCTCTGAGGATCCATCATGGCATTGACTGAATTCACGGGACACACAAAATCAACAAGAATGCCGTTGCGCTGCTGCCAGTCGGCGACCGTATGAGAAACCGTGCTCACCAGTTCATTTTTCTCAATATGGCAGGTTAAAACCCCGTTATTGAGCATGGATAAATCCAACCAATCATGAATCAGACAGTGCAGTCGCTCCGACTGCTCAAACAAAGAAGTCAGAAGCTGCTTTTGAAGATCGGCCGAAATGCGATCGCCTCGTTTGACCAAAGTTTCAAGGCCTAAGCGAATCGATGTCACCGGATTGTTAAGTTCGTGACTGGCAAGAGCCACAACATCGTCCTTTAGCTGTCCGATTTCATACTCTCTTGTGATATCACTCACTAAAAGAGCCATTGCCGTTTGTTTTTCAGTGCTGCTGCGGGGCAAATCCACGGCAAAAAACCGCACTGCAAAAACTTTCTTCATCTCCTCTTGCTGAGTGTGCACCTGTACCGGCTCAGTCTGATCCTGAATCGTTCCGGATTGCGCAGCATCAAAAAATCGTTTTCGAAGAACCAACACTTCATCGCGCACTTCTGGGAAACTCGTGTATTTCCTGAAATTTTCGTTTGAATACAGATAACTTTCTCCATCCAGCGTGAGCGCAAAGCCTTCAAGCATGGCACCCAAAACAGAGCTTAAGGCAGCATGCTGCTCGGCCGTCCTTCTAAACAACGTGTCGTTGTCGAGAGCCATGGACAAAAAGCCAATAAACTGTTCAAGCATCTCCTTTTGATTGGGTGTCAATGCTTGCGCCGGAACCACGTGCAAATACAGACCTCCCGGTAGTCTCTCATCAAAAGCAGGCAAACTGCATTGCGAAGCTGCCCGAGAAAGATTTATCTCTTTCAGATTCAACAAATTACGCATGAGAAGCAATGCTGCACTGTAATCAGCCGTTTCCTGAAAACTTCCCATCGGTTTGAGCAATGAGTTGACAGCCAGCAGCTGCGTATTCTTGCGCTTGAGCTCAAGCGTTCTTTCCACAACTCGGTCTTCGAGTTCGGCGTTGATTTTTTTGATTTCTTTGTGACTCTTGTCAAGGGAAATCGCCATGTCTCTGAATTTAGACAGAATCGAAACCGCCTCCGCATCCTGCGTCTTGGGCTTGTTTCCCAGACTGGTAAGATCTCCGGCATTGATCGCATTGATATAACCGATCAGCTGATCAAAAAAAAGCGACAGATTCTTGAAATGAAGCGAAACAAGAAAACCACAGAACAAGAGCACCAAGCTGCCGCCCAAAACACCAATCGACACCATTAAGTTCGACTCTGTCAGAAGCTGCTCTTTGGCCACCGCAAGCTGAACCTGTCCCTCGGGAAAGCTCAATGGAGCACTGCTGATCAGCTTCCCCTGCGAGTCCCACTGCCCATAAACGGCGATGACGGTGTCTTCACTATCGATAAGCCTCATTCCGACACCGGGTTCCAAATAAGTTCCTGCCGCCGACGTCAGCAATTCCGCCAAATCAATCCGCCGCACCAAAACCTCACGAACACGCGAGATGTTTTCGTAGTCGAATACCGGGGTGCAGAGATAAAGTGCCACTGAAGGATTTCTGCTCCAATCGTGTTCCCGTGTGATTTGCCCCACCAC
>DXSO01000046.1 GCA_019410445.1 Sutterella sp. | reverse complement strand
CTACGAAGGGCTCAGCTATCCCGATGCCATTCGAAAGTTGGCAGAGGGCATCGGCATGACGGTGCCGGAGGCGCCTCGGGAACGTCAGGCTCGTACACGTGCCCGATCGCTTTCGGACATGATGAAGGCCGCGGCGGATTTTTATACCGAATCGCTGCGCACCAATACCCGTACGATCGAATACTTGAAGTGTCGCGGCATCAGCGGAGAGACGGCAGCGCGTTTTGCATTGGGATACTCGCCAGATGCATGGCAGCCGTTGAAAGATGTATTTGGCGAACAGTACGCCAGCAAAGACTTGGAAGAAGAAGAGGGGTGCGGACTTGTCATTTGCAACGGGGACAAACGCTACGATCGTTTTCGCGGACGATTGATGTTCCCGATTCGCAATCCTCGAGGACAGGTGATTGCGTTTGGTGCTAGAACGCTCAATGGTGATGAGCATCCGAAGTATCTCAACAGTCCCGAAACGGCGCTCTATCACAAAAGTCGAGAAATTTACGGTTTGTATGAAGCCTCCGCATCAATTCGCGAAAAGCATCGAGCTATTGTCTGCGAGGGTTACATGGACGTCATTCAGCTCTCGCAGGCAGGGTTTACGGAGGCGTGTGCGGCTCTTGGCACGGCGGTCACGGCTGAGCATGTGCAGAAACTGCTGCGCGCGGCTGATACTGTCTATTTCAGTTTTGACGGTGACAGTGCCGGTCAACATGCTCTGCGCCGCGCTCTGGAAGCGGCTTTGCCCGTGGTTCAAGACGATCAGGAAATTCGGTTCGTCATCTTGCCGGCTGAACACGATCCAGACAGCTTGATTAAGGAAAAAGGGGCTCAGGCTTTCGAGGACGAGCTTCAAAAAAGTCTGACCTTGACACAGTATTTCGTGCGTTCCGTTTCCGAAGGAAAGGATTTGGGAACTGCCGAAGGCCGCAGCAAACTGATCGCTGAAAGCAAGCCGCTGATCGTTTCGATGCGTTCGGCTCTGATTTTGCGCAAGCAGCTCGTTGGTGAGCTGGCCATGCATGCGCGTATGAGTCCGGACGAACTGGAGCGCTTGTTTGGTATTGCCGCCGTAAGAAAACTGCCTGCAGCCAATCCCTCAACTGGAATGCATTTCGATGCACGGCGCGGGAGAGGGTTCGCAATGGGCTATGGCTCATCGAATAGAAAACCTTTTTTCGGAACCGCTCCCGCACCAGTCTCTTTGGCTCCGACAGGAGATATCCGCGAAAGACTGGTTCAAAATTTGCTCAATTATCCGGTGCTCGCCGTGGAGTTTTCATCACGAATCGAAGATGAATTTGTCGGCAGCGATGCTGAAGCCGCGCGAGAGATTCTCGAAGTATGGCGGACGGTAACCGGTGATGAGGAACCGTTGCTGCAAAGTCAACTGATTTTGGAACGACTTCAGCACAGCGCTTTCTACAGTCATTACTGCGACCTGTTGGCAAGGGAGATGCTTTTGCAGACTCCGGAAAACGCAGCTCGAGTTGAGGTGGAACTGACATTTGATCGACTTGAACTTCAGCGCATCGAAGCCGCACTGATGCAGGCGACGTTGGAGGCGAAGCCCGATATTCAGAAAGTCATGGCTTTGGATGCCAAGAGACGTTTTCTGAAAAACCGCATCGATGAAGTTCAAAAACAGTTCGCGCTGCATCATGGTGCGGAAATTTGACATCAGAGTCAGCTTCGTAGCAAAGCAAGCGCGATGGCGCACATCACAATGGCGATCAGAGCATCCAATACCCGCCAAGCTTGCGTGCTTCGAAATAAAGGCTCTAGAAGCCGCGCGCCGAATCCCAGTGCCGTGAACCACAAGATGCTGGCAGTCATTGCTCCGCCGGCAAACGTCCACTTGTGTGATTCTCCGTATTGCGAGGCAATGGATCCAAGCAATATCACGGTATCCAAATAAACATGCGGATTTAAAAACGTAAAAGCCAGGCAAGCGCAGAGGGCCTTGCCCAGCGAGGCCGCTTGCCCGCTTGTTGCCTTTAGAGCGCTTTCAGCTCGGATTGCGCGTCGCGCGGCCGAAAGTCCGTAACCGATCAAAAAAATCGCTCCCGCCCAGCGAAAAACATCCAGGAGCGATCGATGATTCTCGATTAAGGCGCCCATGCCGAGAGTGCCTGCTCCTATGCAGATAACGTCTCCAAAGATGCAGAGCAAAACCACCGGCAAAACATATTGCTTGAGAAGACCCTGGCGCAGCACGAAAGCATTCTGGGCGCCGATGGCGATGATTAGTCCGGCACCGGTTCCCAGACCGGATAAGAAGATCGACAACATAAAAAGCTCGAAAAAAGACTAGGGTTCAACGCACCATCATTGCAATGGGGTAAGACGATGTACTGAATCGATTTGGTGCGCGTTGAGCTCTCTGCGAGTGCGGTTAAGGGCTCGCAGACGGTCGTATGCGAAGCCAGCCCACTCTACCTCAAAGCATTCGCGAATACGAGACATTCTTTGATTTGAAAGTCTTTTTTTTGATTGTGTGTCGACAAAGCTGAATTTCTGGCACGAAGTTTGCTTTTGGCGTTGTTGTGGATTGTCAATGCGTATAAGACAAAGGAGGCAACGCATGAAGTACATCGTAGCGATCATTAAGCCGTTCAAGCTTGATGAGGTCCGTGAGGCACTGTCAGACGTCGGCATCAGCGGACTGACCGTGATCGAAGCCAAAGGGTTTGGTCGACAGAAAGGGCACACCGAACTTTACCGAGGAGCAGAGTACGTTGTGGACTTTCTTCCCAAGGTAAGACTTGAAATCGCTGTCAGTGATGCCATGTTGGATCAAACGCTTGAAGCCATCGAAAAGGCGGCTTTCACAGGAAAGATCGGCGACGGGAAAATTTTCGTCTTTGAATTGAGCGGAGCAGTACGAATCCGCACCGGTGAAACGGACGACGAAGCCTTGTAAGAGGCAAAAAAAAGAGAACAAAAAAGGGAGACGAATTATGAAATTTTCATGGGGAAGACTTGCAGTCGCTTTACTCGGAGTGGCTTCAGGGTGTGCGGCGGCGGCAGAGCCGTCCGGTCCGGTAATGGATAAAGCCGACGTGGCTTGGATGTTGGTCGCCACGACGCTTGTGCTTTTCATGACGATTCCGGGAATTGCATTGTTTTACGGCGGAATGGCACGAAAAAAGAATGTTCTTTCAGTGCTGGCTCAGACAACGGTCATTTGCTGCGCATTGACTTTGGTGTGGTTTGCCGTGGGTTACTCGCTTGCATTTACGCCCGGCAACGGTTTTATTGGCGGATTGGATCAGGTGTTTTTGCGTGGTATTGACATCAAGTCCATGACCGGCAGCATTCCCACGTTGCTCTTTGTAATCTTTCAGATGACCTTTGCCGTTCTGACGGCAGCGTTGATGATCGGCTCTTTTGCCGGCCGCATGAAATTCTCGGCGCTGCTTGTTTTCATGCTGCTGTGGTCTGTTTGCGTGTATGCCCCCATTTGCCACTGGGTTTGGTGTGCAGGAGGCTTTTTCTTTGATATGGGCGCGCTTGATTATGCCGGCGGTACCGTCGTGCACATCAACGCCGGTATCAGCGGTCTTGTCGGTTGCTTGATTCTCGGCAAGCGCATGGGCTACGGACGAGAACCGATGCGTCCGCACAACCTTACGTTTGCCATGATCGGCGCATGTATTCTTTGGATTGGTTGGTTTGGATTCAACGGTGGATCAGGATTGGCCGCCAACGAACGCGCTGTGATGGCAATCCTGGTCAGTCAGATTGCAGCAGCTGCCGCTGGATGCAGTTGGATGGCCTGCGAATGGATTCTGAGAGGCAAGCCTTCGCTGTTGGGAATGATTTCCGGTGCAGTTGGCGGTTTGGTGGTGATTACACCGGCCAGCGGTTTTGTGGAACCGGTACCGGCATTGCTGATGGGACTGATCGGAGGCGTCGTGTGCTTCTGGGGTGCGACCTGGCTCAAGCGCGTCATGGGATGGGATGATTCGCTTGATGCATTCGGCGTTCACGGTGTCGGCGGTATCGTCGGTGCTATCTTGACCGGTGTGTTTGCTTCCAGCGCGGTGACCGGCACGCCCATGCTTGGTGTTTGGGAACAGGTCGGCATCCAGGCCGCCAGTGTCGTGGCTACGCTTGTGTATGCCGCCGTTGTGAGTTTTGTTCTCTACAAGATCGTCGATGTTGTGATCGGTCTGCGTGTTGAGGCTGATGCGGAACGTCAGGGTTTGGATCTGTCGCTGCATGGAGAACAGGTCGAATAATCTTGTTTAATTATCCTGGGATGGTCTTTACCGCACGGTTTTTCAAATTTTCAGGCGGAAAACTAGACATCTTTCCGATATGAGGAATAAAATGAGAAACTCGTGTAGAAGTCTTTGTAAACCGGTAAAAGACCGCCCAGGAGATGAGAGCAATCCATCGGAGGCGAGATACACGAAGAAAAACAAAGGCGTACCCACAATAAACGACAGCTTCGGCATAAAGAGGAATAAGAGAGTTTCCCGCCGAAGGCATGTGCGATTCAGCTCTTGGCGAAACTCAAGGGGCGCAAGTTCGGATGCGATGATGGAAACGCGTTTTTCCGTCCGCATGAACCAGAAAACGAAGGAACCGGTTAAGGCAGAGCGCTTCTTTGGGAAGTGCTTTGAGGAAAAATAGTCGACTTGAGAAGAAAGGCCTGAGCAGATTTGTCATCTTTTAGCAGAACATAACAACCGCCCATTTCCAACTCCGGAGGTGACGCGGTTTTTCGTTGTGTGCGTTTCCGATGCGTTTATCGATTGAGATGCTGGCATTGGCACTGCGAAAGAATCTATGACAGCCGTTCTTTCTTTTATCTGACTGGGCTGAAGTTTCGAAACTTAGTTATGACGAAAAAACTCGAAAAAATTGTCGATGATGTGGTCTTTCCCAATTTTGAGGCCATCCAATGGATCGCACAGGCGGGCGCCGTCAAAGTAGGCGGTGACGTCGTGATCGTAAGCGAAGAAGAAGCACAGGCATCGGCCAGCGAAACGGCTCCCGCCAAGAAGCCGCGCAAGAGCAAGAAAACAGAAGCCTCCGGCAAGACACCTGGTCGCAAACCCGGCCGAAAGGCTGCGGCTAAGAACGATGACCTCGATGATATGGGCGATGACGAGATGATTGATCTCGACATGGATGCCGATGACGAAGGGGTCGAAGATCTTTCTGAGCTTGAGGAACTCGATCGTGTGACCGAGTCTTCTGAAATGGTTCATGAAAGCGACGACCATATAGTCAATGGCTACAGCTCGCTTGTCCGCATGGGTCGTCAGCGCGGTTGGGTAACGGTTGCTGAAATCAACGACCATTTGCCCGACAACGTCGTCCGCAATGAGGAATCGCTGAGCGAAATCACCGAACAGCTGCTTCGTTTGTCGATTCAGGTGTTTGAAGCTCCGCCGAGCGAAGACGATATTTTGATGAACGAACCGGTCAGCGATGACGAAGACATCAGCGAAGAAGATGCCGCCGCCATGCTTACGCCGGAAGAAAGCGCCGGTCTTTCCAAAGATCCGCTGCGAGCATATCTGCGCGGCGTGGGTTCGCACAAGCTGCTGACGCGTGCCGGTGAAATCGAAGTGGCCAAGCAGATTGAAATGTATACGGCCAAGCTTTTGTCGGCAATCATTCAGCATCCGATGGCCGTTGAAAAGCTCATCGAGATCTCCGAAGGACTCAAGGACGACGATGCAGCCATCGATCAGGTGATCGACGGCTTTACAGACAATCAGGCGCTTGCCGAAATGGGCGAAAGCGATGAAGTCGGCAGCGATGAAGTCGCTACGGACATCGGCGCTGCAGCCATGACGACCGAACAGCTCGAAGAAATGAAGCAGCGCGCTATTGAAATGTTCGAGTCGTGCAGCAATTATCTGCAGGCCATTCGCGACAGCTTCGGTCAGCAAGACAGACTGCAGGCATACAAGGATGCGCGTGCCGCCATTGCCTACGAACTTGCTCCCGTGCGTTTTGCGGTAAAGACCGTGACGACGCTCACCGAGCACATCACCGAGCACATGGATGCTGTCAATGAAAACATTCGACAGCTTCGTGCTCTGATGGTGGATCGCTGCGGCTATCCGCTCAAGCAATTCCTTGAAGAGGTCAACAGCCGTATCACCGACCCTGCATGGGTTGACGAAGCAATGCAGGCGGGCAAGCCCTACAGCGCACGCATCGAAGAAAATCGTCCGCTGCTGTCACATCTGCAGAATCAGCTGCGCGTGGCCGAACGTACGGCGCTTTTGTCCATTGCCGATCAGCGCGATCTTGCCCGTCAGGTGCGTTTGGCTCAGACCAATCTGGCCAACGCCAAGGCCAAGATGATCGAGGCCAACCTGCGATTGGTGATTTCCATTGCCAAGGGATACGTCAACCGCGGTCTGGCCATGACCGACCTGATTCAGGAAGGCAATCTCGGTTTGATGAAGGCGGTCGATAAATTTGAATATCGTCGCGGCTACAAGTTCTCGACCTATGCGACATGGTGGGTTCGTCAATCCGTTACGCGTGCCGTAGCCGACTACGGCAACACCATTCGTATCCCGGTGCATATGACGGAGTCCTACAACAAGATCCGCCGCGTGCGCCAGCGTATTTTGCAGGAGCGCGGTCGTAATCCGACCGATGCCGAGCTGTCCGAGTTGTCCGGCGTGCCGCTTGCCAAGGTGCAGCTGCTTACGCAGGCAATGCGCGGTGTAGAGTCAATTGACGCTCCGATCGGTGACGATGAGGATGCAAGCCGCTTGGACTTCGTCAAAGGTGATGAATCGGATGATCCCCAGCGCAAGTTCCTGCGCATGGCCATGGAAGAAGAGATCAAGCGATCACTCAATGAACTAATGCCGCGCGAAGCGCAGGTTCTGCGTTTGCGCTACGGTATCGGCACCAACCACGACCATACGCTCGAGGAAGTTGGTCAGGCAATGGGACTGACACGAGAACGTGTCCGACAAATCGAAAGCGCGGCTATCCGCAAGTTGCGCAGCCCTGACTTCCAGGAACGTTTGCGCGATTATCTGCAGGTGGCCAATTCACTTGATTGATCACTGCATGATGTAGCGATAAGCGAATTGTCTTCGGCGGTTTCCGGAAAACGGAAGCCGCTTTTTTTTTGTTGCTGCAAAGCTTCATGGTCCGGATTTCAAAACTTCGAATTGAGAGCAAAAAGCTGGAAAAAAGAGACGTTAAAAGTCCGAAGAAAGCGGATTCTGCTATTAAACTTGGCAATACGCGCCGTCGATTCGAGAGTCGATTTTTGTCCGTCTTCAGATCCTTGTTTTAAAAGAGAATTCATTTTCAAAAAAGAAAATGAACTTTATTGAATGCTGCAGACGGGCCTTGTTGACTTGATCTACGACGGCAGTACATGAAACAAACGCATCCGTTGCCATTTCCATTTCCGCATCAACTCAGATGGATCACTCGCTTCCGCTTCTTTTTACGCTGGCTCTTGCTTTTGTTCTTGCGCTTATTTTCGGTTGCATTGCCGAAAAGCTCAAGTGTCCGGCTTTGGTGGGTTTTTTGTGCGCCGGTATTTTGTGCAGCAGTCATACACCGGGACCGACGGCTGATATGGAAATCGCCATGCAGCTCTCCGAAGTGGGCGTCATTCTGCTCATGTTTGGCGTAGGACTGCATTTTTCCGTGGCTGATCTACTCAAAGTCAAGGGAATAGCCTTGCCGGGAGCGGTGCTTCAGATGTCAATAGCAACCGTGCTCGGTCTGTCGTTTGCCATGTACGTCTGGGATTGGAGCGTGGCGTCTTCGTTGATCTTCGGGTTGTGTTTGTCGTGTGCTTCGACAGTGGTGCTTCTCAAAGCACTGGAAATGCATGGACACCTCAATACGGTGGACGGTCAGATTTCCGTCGGTTGGCTCGTTGTGGAAGACATCGCCACGGTGCTGATTCTGGTGTTGCTGCCTCCTGTGGCTCAGATTTTGGGTGTTTCGCCAGACGGCAAGGCTGTCGAACCCATGCAGACCGGCGACATCGTTTACGTCATTGCCTCGACGCTTCTCAATGTGGTGGCTTTCGTCGCCATCATGATGCTGGTTGGCCGCAAGTTCATTCCTTGGGTGCTTTGGCAAATCGCTAAAACCGGTTCTCGAGAGCTTTTTACGCTTTCGATTCTGACAGCCTCAATCGGTATCGCGTACGGTGCGGCAGCTGTTTTTAACGTGAGCTTTGCTCTGGGAGCTTTTTTTGCCGGCATGGTCATGCGGGAGAGCAAGTATGCGCATCGTGCCGCTACGGACTCGCTGCCGCTGCAGGATGCTTTCTCGGTTCTCTTTTTCGTCGGCGTCGGGATGATGCTCGACTGGCATGTGATTTTCGAAGAACCGTTGTCGATTCTGACAATGCTCGGCATCATCATGATCGGCAAGTCCTTGACGGCATTCAGTCTCGTGCATTTCATGCGGTATCCGCTGCACACCTCGTTGAACGTCAGTGCCGCGTTGGCTCAAATCGGTGAGTTTTCCTTTATTTTGGCCGCACAGGGTATTGCTTTGGGCATGACCGATCAAAAGATGCTCTCGATGGTGGTGGCTTCGGCAATTTTGTCAATTGCTCTCAATCCGTTTATGTTTGCATTGACGCCGTACGTGCGTCGATTTGCCGTGCGTCACTTTGCCTGGGCAAGAGCTGCGGCGATGCTCACCGATCCGTACTCCGTGCTTCCAAAGGAAACTTCCCGCCGCATGCTGATGGGGCAGACGATACTGGTTGGAGCCGGCACCGTGACTCGATCCGTGGTTGAAAAGTTGTCCGCTGCGGATGTGCCGTTTGTCTGTATTGCCGAGGACAAGGCGTTTGCGGAAGAACTTCGCGAGCAAAAACGTGCGGTAATCAGTGGCGACGCTTCCGATCCGATGGTGCTTGTGCAGGGGCATATTGTCACGGCTGCTCAGCTCATGGTCATTGACATTGATCCTGTAAAAACGCTCAAGATCGTTGAAATGGCCAAGCAGCTTAACCCTGAGCTCAACATTATGGTTCGCGCCGGGTCAACCGAAGAAGTCGAACACTTGAAGCAGGAAGGAATTCAGAACGTTTATTTGGATTCGGAAAGTATTTCCGAAGTGCTCAAGGGCAACATTCTTGATTACTATAGGAAAGATGAACCGGATCGGGAGCGCGAAGGGCAGACAAATGTTCAGCCTGCACATTGACCGGTGAAACAAGAAGGAAGTCCTCTATGGAAATTTCTCCGATTGTCTGTTGGGTTGTAGCCGGAATTATTCTGGTCGGCCTCGACATGTTGCTCGGTACGTTTTATCTCATTGTGATGGGGATTGCGGCAGCGGCAGGTGCTCTGGCTGCATGGGCCGGGTTGTCGCTCGGCTGGCAGTTTTCCATTTTTGCGGGCGCAACCATCGTCGGCGGACTGGTTGTTTCTCGGATGCGGAGCCGCGCGCCGTCGCAAAGCGAAGTGCTTCAGCACCCGGACAAAGGACAGACGGTGACGGTCGAGCAATGGAATGCCGATGGCTCAACTCATGTCATGTACAGGGGCGCGCAGTGGACTGCGTATGCTCAGGATGCTCTCACGCTCAAACCCGGACTTTGGCGTATTGTCAAAGTTGACGGAGCACGCTTGATTATTGAGCCGGTTTCTCGCTGATTCGTCCTGATTGAAATGATGAGAGGGATGCAACTATGTCCAATTTTCTGATTTTTTCGGTTTTTTTCGTCCTGTTGGCCGTTGTATTCGTCACGCAGTGCATTAAGGTCGTACCTCAGCAAAACGCTTGGGTCGTCGAGCGTCTTGGAAAGTTTCACAGCGTGTTGAATCCCGGACTCAACATCATCATTCCTTTCATTGATCGTGTGGCGTATAAGCACAGTCTTAAGGAGGTGCCGCTCGATACGCCTAGTCAGGTGTGCATAACCAAGGACAATACGCAGCTTACCGTTGACGGTGTTTTGTTTTTTCAGGTTACGGATCCGGAAAGAGCAAGTTACGGAACCAGCAACTACATCATTGCAATCACGCAGTTGGCTCAAACAACCTTGAGAAGCGTTGTCGGCCGTATGGAACTTGACAAGACTTTCGAGGAACGAGACCTCATCAACAAGTCCGTCGTTTCGGCCATTGATGAAGCTGCGCTCAATTGGGGCGTCAAGGTGCTTCGTTATGAAATCAAGGATCTGACGCCTCCGGCGGTGATCCTTCAGGCCATGCAGCAGCAAATCACCGCCGAGCGTGAAAAACGTGCCGTGGTAGCGGCATCGGAAGGGCGAAAACTCGAACAGATCAATTTGGCTACCGGTGCCAAAGAGGCGGCAATCGCTCAGTCCGAAGGTGAAAAACAAGCAGAAATCAATAAGGCTCAGGGGCAGGCCGCCGCAACGCTTGCGATTGCTCAAGCCACCGCTGAGGCGCTTCGCATGGTTGCACAGGCGACCAACGAGCCCGGCGGGATGAATGCCGTCAATCTGCAGGTGGCTGAAAAATACGTTGAAGCTTTCTCGAAGTTGGCCAAAGATGGCAATCCGTTGGTGGTGTCGGCCAATTTGCGTGATTTGTCGACGTTGGTGACATCGGCAATGACGATGGTCAAGAGTTCAAACAACGGTTCGAACAGCTTACCGCATCCCTAAATCGAATCTCAAAGGCAAGTTATGACGCAGACTTCCCAGAAAAACGGTGAACAGGCGGCGGCGCATCTCGGCTTCGAATTATCCGAAGGAGAGGGGTTCAATCGAGATCGTGTCAGTGTGTTTTTGCTGTTGAACCTCGTGGCGCAGTCTTATGCCGAGCATCAGATGGCTGGATTCGGCGGCGATGGAAATAATGTGGGCCTGGCTGCCTTTCTTCGGGAAGTGACGGGGCTTTTTCAAGGGCGCTACCCGGACGTTTTGCGGGGATATGGTCAAGACGAGGGGTGGAGTGGAGAGCGCTTTAACGGTTGGCTTCGCAGTCGGCTCGATAAAGAGCTTACCGATGAAGAGCGAGAATGTTTTGCCTGGAAGGATGACACCCACCTTGTTGCTTTGGCTGTCAGCAAAATGGCCGTGGAGCTGCACGGTAT
>DXSO01000045.1:1464-11234 GCA_019410445.1 Sutterella sp. | reverse complement strand
TTTCCTGTTCATGAATATCCCCAGAAAGTGTCTCACTTTCTGGGGACAGTTCAGACCGGGCGGCTTTTTGTTATTGCGCTTCAGTTCTTTGTAGGCCGGAGATTTACGACATGTTCGATTGCCGAATTGTGCTTGTCCGTCGTTGCCAGATCCTCCAACGTATACCTGTTAAGTTCTCGATAGAAGATTTCGCGAGCATTGTTGAGTACTGAGTTCAATCTGCAGCCTCCGGTCAAAAGAGGACAATAGGGTTCTTTGCAATTGACGAGCGATTCATTTCCTTCGCCGAAACGAACAATGTCGCCAATTCGGTACCAAGAGAGAGGATGCGCAAGCGCCACTCCCCCAGTACGACCGCGAATAGCTGTCAAAAGACCGTGTTGGACAGCCAAATGCGCAACCTTTACGACAAGATTCTTGTTCCAGTTGAGCTCGTTGCTTAGATCCTGAATGGAGACATGATCGCGCTCAGGATGCGATGCCAAGTGAAGAAGAACACGTAACAGAATATCCGTGGAACGCTTAAGCTGCATGAGAGGCCAAAAACTTGAGTACTCGGAATTATGGGAAGTCAGTTTGGTGGGCTGAATCAATCATACGTGAAAAGATTCGAGAGGTTCTCAATGTGTAGAGACAATGCCCGACATCAATAGAGAGCTTTGTTTTGGCACGACAACGAAGTCAGGAAAAGGACAGTAGCAACAAAATGAAGACGGTCTTTGCGTCAGTTTAGATCTCCGAAGCGCAAAGACCGATCTGTTCAAAGGCCGTCTTTGACGGCGTCAAGTTGAAGTGCGGTTAGCTTTGGTTGCCCGTACCGAAAGCCTCTGTGTGAATCTGGGCAGAGGGAACTCCTGCGGCAGCAAAGGCCAAACTCATTGAGTGCATGAAGTCCGTCGGGCCGCAGATATAAACATCGCTGTCTGTCGTCGGTGCCAGAGCCAAGATGCTGTTGGCGTCGGGACGACCAGTCTTAAAGCAGGAGCAAGCACCATCGCCTTCTTTGGCTTGTGTGAGATAGACACTGCATTGGGCCGAGGACATTTTGGAAATTGCTTCGCGAACTTCCTTCATCAGGGCAAAACATTGCGTTGAACGAGTGACATGCACGAAGATCAGAGGACGCATGGGATCCTTGGCAGCGATGTCCTGCAGCATAGCGAGAATCGGGGTAATGCCGATGCCGGCACTGACCAGAACTACGGGAGAGTTGCCTTCTTGTAAATGGAATTCGCCGGTAGGAGCCGATACTTCGATTACTGCGCCTTCAGAAAGAGTGTGCAAGTGGTTGGAAACAAGTCCTGCAGGCGAATCGCCAACGGCATCGACTCGCTTGACGGAAATTCGAAGCATGCCGTCTTGGGCGGCGGCGCGCGAAAGGGAATATTGACGAGGCTGCATGATGCCGAGCTCAGGCAGAAAAACTCGGACGGAAATGAATTGACCTGGCTTGTAGTCGCAAACTGCACCTTTATCGGTCGGACGCAGGTAAAAACTGGTCACTTCATTGCTTTCCTCAACTTTGCGTTCGATTGCGAAGGGACGCCAGCCGGACCATCCGCCTTCGGCCAGGGTTTGCTGTTGGTAGAGATTTGACTCAACGCCAATCAAGATTTCTGCAAGCTGTCCGTAGGCGGCAGCCCAAGCATCGATGAGTTCATCAGTGGCGGCTTCACCAAGTACTTCACGGATGGAGGCCAAAAGATGTTTGCCGACGATTCCATACTGCTCGGCGCGGATTCCGATTGTGCAGTGTTTCGTGGCGATGTGTTTGACGGCGCCAAGTAAAACAGAGGGATTCTCGATGTTTTCAGCGTATGCCAGTACCGCACTGGCCAGGGCCTTTTGCTGATGACCGCGACTTTGGTGTGCGCGATTAAAAACGTTGAGCAGCTCAGGATTTCCGCCGAGCATTCTTTTGTAGAAATGCGAAGTCAATGCGACGCCGTGTTCGCGAAGGACAGGGACGGTGGACTTGATCAACTCAATCTGGCGTGAAGTCAGCATGGGGATTTTCTCTCTGAAAATTATTTGTCGGTGCCAAGTGTTGGCATTTCAGTGCGAAAATCATATAAATAAAATATATCTTTTACAAGAACACAAATGTAACCTAAATGTAACCTTTTATATCTCAACTTTTATATCTCAATTGAATTTTGAATCAGGCTTGAGAGCGTTGATTGTCGGTTTCAGTCACGCTACCCCCGCAAGGGGGTAGTGCTTCTTTTCTCAAAAGCTTAAGGTTCGCTTAACTCAGGCGAATCTGGTACTTGAGTATCGGATTCACCGAGTCGGAACGAATCACAGTTAAAGAATTTTCATCCTTCGGTTTGTGTAAACCAAAGCGAGAATTCATTCAGGGGATTAGTAATGAGAGTATTTGCAAAAGCTGCTTTAGGGGCCATTCTTGCCTCAGCCTGTATCGCCGCAGCGCCTGTTTATGCCCAGATGCCGGCGGCTCCTCACGGTTCGCATGCCAGCCTGAACTGCACGGTCTGCCACGCTGACCAGAAGGCAATGAAGGCTCCGAGTCAAAAAGTATGCCTTCAGTGCCATGTCTCTTATGACGCATTGGCTAAGAAGACTGCAGGCGATAAATTCAATCCGCATGATTCTCATATGGGACGAGTGGAATGCACGGCCTGCCATAGCGTGCATAACAAGAGTCGTTTTATTTGCCGCGACTGCCATGCAATCGCCGATCGTAAGTTCAAGGGAGAATAATCATGGCTGTTCAGAATCTGTCTCGTCGTAAGTTTTTGGGTTCTGCAGCGGCTGCGACGGCTGCCGCCGTTACTTCTGTTCCGGCATTGGCTGCTGCCAATGCACAAGCTGCGCCTGCAAAATGGGATGAAACCGTTGATGTCGTAGTCTGCGGAGCTGGTGGCGCCGGTCTGATGGCAGCCTGCCAAGTTGCAGACAAAGGCGGCAAGGTTGTCGTTGTAGACAAGTCCTACAGTCCTTATCACTCAGCTACCCGCATGTGCGGCGGCCTGTTTACGGCTTATGGTTCGGCAATTCAAAAGCGCGAAGGTGCTAAGGACTCTTGGCAGGAATTCGCTCACGACATCATGGCTTACGGCAACTTCATGTCTCTGAAGGAACCTGTAGAGCTGTTTGCCAAGCATTCGGGTGAAGCTTTTGACTGGTTGGAAGACCATGGTCTGGCTCCTCATCACCTTGAAAAGTACGCTGGCCACAGCAATTTGCGTGCTATTCGTCAGGAAAGCTATCAGGGTGTTGATTACATTGACGTTCTGGTCAAGGAGACCGAAAAGCGCAAGATCAAGGTTCACGCTGGTACTCCCCTGACGCGTATCTATTTTGATGCGGAAAAGAATCAGGTCACCGGTATTGAAGCCACGAGTCTGGATACGGGCAAGAAGATCAATATCCGCGCCAAGCGAGGTGTGATTCTTGCAACCGGCGGCATCACCGGTACGCCCGAGTCGCTCGACTTCTGGGTTCCGTCCGTTGCCGGCAAGGGTGTGGCCATTGGTTGTTCGGCCAATGACGGTTCAGCTATGCAGATCGCCGTTCGTGACGTTGGTGTGCCGCTGTCGCACATGCAGTACATCGCGTCCTATCCCTGCGGTATCGTTGTCAACGGTCGCAATGGTCCGTACTGCCGCTTCTGGTACTTCACGGCAGCAGGCGGCATCCTGATCAATAAGAACGGCAAGCGATTTGTCACCGAACAAGAAGGTATCTGCCACATCACGCCGCATCTGGCCCACAATCCGGAAGGCTGGCACATGGTCTTTATGGACAAGCGCACCTACGATGAGACGCGCAAAAACTACAAGGTCGGTGCTCTGATTGGTCTGCCGGCATGGAATGATGAACGCGTTGAGGAAGAGTTCAAGCTTGGCAAGAATCTTTTCCGAGCCAACTCGATTGCAGAGTTCTGCAAGCTTTCGGGTGTTGACGAGAAGGGACTGCGCGAACAGATCAAGACTTGGAACGAAGCCGTTGCCAAAAAGAGCGACGTGCAGTTCGGCCGCACGAGCTTTACGCATCCTATCGATGAAAACGGTCCGTTCTACGGCATCAAGATGTTCCCGTGGAATAACCTGTCTTGCGGCGGCTTCCGCGTGACCGATCATCTGGAAGTTCTCGGTTGGGATCTCAAGCCCGTCAAGGGACTGTATGCTGCCGGCGAAACCGTTGCCGGTGTGCACGGCGCCTTCTACTGCGGCGGTAACGCATGCGGCTTTGCCCATACGTCCGGCTACATGGCCGGCCAGATCATCATGGGTCGTAAGGATGTTTGATGCGAAATTAGTCGCATAAACACTCTTTAGCCGCAATGAGACCTGCCCTTGCATGTGGGCTGCCGGAAGCGCAGTCTTACAGGCAAGGGCATTTTTTTAGGATAGATTCAACAGTTATTGGTAAAACGAAAACCGGAGTTTTTCAGAAGCTTAGGGAATAACGAGCTGCATTGCGGCCGGCTTCTCTGCCCATGACCAAACAATTCGTGATGCTAAGTCCGCTGAGTCGATCGTTTCCGAAAATGCCTCCCACGACTTCTCCGGCAGCAAACAACCCGAGCATTGGAGTGCCGAGCGTTGATAACACACGTGCCTGTGGATCCGTGCGTATGCCGTCGAGTGATGTGTGGACGTAGACGGTTTCTTTTCCGAAATAAAAAGGAGGTTGTTCGATTCGCTGCGCAAATGTTTTTTTACCGGTCTCTCTGTCGTAACCGTTGTCAACGCTGCGGTTGTAGTCCTCAAGCGTCTTTTTGAGCGTGAGATATGGAACCTGCATCTGATAGGCCATTTCCTCAACACTCTGAGCCTTATGAACAATACCGTTGAGGAGCTTTAAGCCAAGTGTCGCCCCTTTGTGAGATCGAGCATCGGTGATCACCCAGCAGAATCTGTCTTCGAGATTGAGAAGTTTGTCGGCAATGCTGTTCCAGGTTAGATTCTCATCGATAAAACGCTCTCCCGAGGCATCCACATAGATATCGCCCCCGTCATAATCAAGTAAACGACCACCCCAGTAAGGCAGAAGCTGAAGTCCGAATCCTTCGGTGAGAGCGGCTCCGGCTTGTTGAGCTGCATCCAATATTTCACCGGTGGCACCGTCCCAGACCGTGCCGTACGGATTGGCTGTTGTGCGGAGATCCGCGGTCAGCCGAGCGTCGAATTGCGTTCGTTTTGCGATGTCCGCCGTAAATCCCCCTGAAGCGATGATCAGACTTTTTGCGAAAATTTGTCCAGAGAATTGAGATTGAGTGCCGGTGTAATTGACTTTAAGGAGCCATCCTCGTTCGGTCGGTTCAAAGGCATTGACTTGACAGTTGAGACGAATCTTGACTCCGAGCTCGACTGCTCTGCGAGCTACCGCGAGCACGTAGCTTCGGCCGGCGGCATTGCCGGGCATTGAAACGCAGCGGGGATGAAGGCCGGACTTTGCCATAAAAACCGGACCAAAGAAGATTCCGCAGGATTTAAGCCAAGTGAATACGTCGAACGAGTCCCGCGCGATTTTGGATAGTATCTCGAGGTTTCCACTCCCGCCGCCAAATGTGAGAGCGTCGGCAACGAATTGGGCGACACTATCCTGCCAGCCCGTGAGTTTTTCTGTGTATGGCTGCACGATGGCCATTGATCCGCTTGAATATTGACTGTGTCCGCCGACCAAAGGGCCCTTTTCCAAAATCAGAACATTGGATGCTCCGTTTTCAATGGCGCAGACTGCGGCAGCAAGTCCGGACAGTCCGGAGCCGATCACCACGACGGGCCAGCTTTCCGGGGAGTTGGTCTTGATGCTGTCAATGTTTTTGGCGGCGCCGGTTCGGCACAGCGTCGAAAATGCAAGCGAAGCTGCCAGCCATGTTCGTCTGGAAACGCTCATTTTGCAGTCTCTGTTTCAAGTATTTTGTCAGGATGATTTTCCAACCATCGATATGCTTCCAGAGCACTTTGTACATTCAGTTTTCCGTAGGCATTGGCCCGGTGCATTTTGACGGTTTCGGCACCGATGCCAAGTGCTGTGCCGATGTCTTTGTTCGTTAAGCCCTTGGCGGCAAGTACGACGACATCTTTTTCACGGGAGGTTAGTTGGTCGAAAGTTTGTCGAAATTCGTTTTCCTGTTGATTTTTCCTGGCGATTTCCAGTGAGATTTTGCAGCCGTTTTCAACCGCTGCTGCCAAGATCATCGGATCGTTGCGTTTTTCAAGAAAATCAACAGCACCGTATTTCATCGTATGAACGGCAGTAGTGACATCTCCGTGTCCGGTCAGAAAGATAATGGGAAGGGAGCTTCCGATTTCGACAAATTTCTTTTGTAGTTCGAGACCGGTCATTTTCGGCATGCGGATATCAAGAACAAGACATCCGGGACGAGTCAAATCATCTTCAGCCAAAAACTGTTCGGCACTGCTCCAGTCGCTGACTTGCCAACCGAGTGCTTTAAGAAATTGTTTTTGACTTTCTCGGAAATCGTCATCGTCATCGACGATGCGGACAAGAGGCAAAAGGGGAACGGATGTCATGCATGTAGTCCTTGGGGTTCATTTTCTTCGGCATCAATGCAAACGCAGGCACGAACTCCGCCTTTGAGGCGTCGTTCAAATATAAAAGAAGCTCCGTGACGATCGGCAATGCCGCGGCAAATAGTCAGGCCAAGTCCCAGTCCACCATAATTCGAAGGTGTGGCAGAGATGCTTGCGCTGCGTTGTGTCAAATGATCAAAGTCTTCATCCGAAAGAGTTTCTCCGGGATTTTCAACTGTGACGCACCAGCGTGCTCTGTCTGATGTAGCGTCTTTTTCAAGGGTGATCGAAACAACTGCAGGTTCAAGAAGGGTATTGCTTTTTAAGCATTTTGTTAATGCAGCAGACGCATTGCGAATGAGATTCAAAAAAAGAATTTCAAGTTCAAGAGGCTGTCCTTTGACCAGTGCTTCGGATACTTTCAGGGAAAGTTGAGTAACGGTTCTGTCGCTGGGATTTTCTTCTGCACTGAAAGCTCGTACGGCGTTTTCAAGGATTGAGGATAAATTGCAGCTGGTGAATGTCTGCGTTTCGTGTCTTGCGTAGCCTCGGACTCGCGCGACGATTTCAGCGATACGATCGGCTTCATGGTCGATGTGTTTCAAAGCTGAATCCAAATCCGCTTTGCTCTGGGATTCTGAATCTTTGAAGACAGTGCAAGGAGTTTTTAGACGAGCCAAAGCAGCCCAGGTGCGGATGCTGCCGACCGGGGCGTTGATTTCATGGGCAATCATGGAAGACATCTGCTGCACGATTGAGCGACGCTCAAATCCGGCCAATTGAAGACGAGTGCTGGCTGCTTCCTGACTGATTCGTTCGCGTTCAACCATTGCGGCGGTCAATTCTTGCGTTCGACGCTTCAGCAGAACTCGCAAACGGATCTCATTGAAAAGTAAAAAGATCATCAGAGCCAGTGCAGCTTTGATTTCCGTTTGATGCCGCTTGTACAGAGCTCCAAGACTCATGTCGTTTAAATAAGCGTATGGGCCGATCTTCAACTCTTTTAAAAGAGCAGAGACATTGGCGTGAGAGACATTGGTCAGCCATTCGCAACCGGCTGTATCTTTCAGGCTCAAAATGGCGATGGTGACGTCACGAACGACGTCTTCGGCAGCCGACGGAAGAGCCTGCAGGTTGATATCCGGATACAGATCCGTTGAATGCATGCATGCCAGAGCATTTAACGGATCGGATTTGTCATCAATAACCCGAATCGAACTCGGTTCAATGAGTTTTCGAGCAAAGAGGGATTCGAGCAGACATGCCGGCAGGATTGCGGCATCAGCAGAGCCCGACATTAAGGCGGAGATAACATCCGGGTATGCGTTGTTGCGAAATGAGACGCTTTTAAAGAAAGATTCGGGAGACGACTGACTGCGGTGGACTTCAGCTTGTACCGCCAGCCATCCGTCCAAGGCTGTGGGCAGTCCTGTGAAAATATTGGCTCCACGCAGATCACTTAACGTGTGAGCCGAACTATCGGCACGAACGATGATGGTCGCGCCGACAGACTGTTGGGCATTTTGTGCAAGGTGAGTTTTTCGTGTGGCTACACGAACGGCATCCAAGTTGTTGAATGCGGTAAAAGCTGACGGCGCAAAAATGAAATCTGGCTGCAGAACTTGAATTTGCTCGGCGGCTTCTACTTCTGAAAGTGCTACCGAACGTATGTCATATTCAGGCAATGCGTTGCGAAGCGATTGAAGGGTTTCCTGCAGAAAGAACGCATCAAAAGGATTGACCATGGTGTCAAGCACGGCCATGGTGACGACTGGACGATCATTGAGATCGGTTTGCGCAGGAATCTGTTGAGAGCGCGCACTCGACGGATACGACCACAATGCTGCGGTGCAGAGCGCAAATGCGGACAGACGAGCAAAACATGAAAAGAAAGTCACAGTATGAAAGCTAAAGTGCAAACAGCCGTCCAATGAAGAGAAAAACTTTTTTCTCCCTAACTCAATTTTGCACCAAAGAGAAAATCTTTAGCCAGAACGTTTTTATTTTTTGGGTGGGAAGATTTGGTTTGAGCGCATCTCAAGGCAGCATCGGATTTTTTGCAAAACGAAAAGATAGGTAAAGATTGCTGCTAAAACAACCCTGTGCGGTCATAATGGACAGGACGAAACAATTCGGGAGAAAATCATGCATGACATTTTTGGATTGATCTTTCTTGCGGCATTGATCGTTTTACTGATGCAGTTGCCGCGCAAAGCTGTTGTGGCGGTGCTTGGCGTTTGCGCACTGATTTGGCTTTTGACTCCCGGACCTATGTTTGGGCCGATGCATTTCGGTCGTATGCACTGGATGCCTCCGCACTTTGGCCTGCCGCCCCATTTGATGGGTATTGTCTTTGTGCTGATGATTTTTGCCGGACTGGCTTGGCTTGCGTTCAAGAGAAACGATAAAGCTGAAGAAGACAAAAAGTCTTCGTAAGCAAACCAATCTTTTGAAAAGCCTTAGGTATCTTTACCTAAGGCTTTTTTTTACGCTCTCTGTCGTCGGAGCGTAAACTGAATTTCACAAAGACAAAGCCGTGGTTCTCGAAGGTATTTTTGAGAGCTTGATTGGGTTCTGTTGTCTGACTCAGATGAGTTCGACGTATGACAAACAAAGAGGAGGATCCCATGAGTGTGCGCAAAGTTTATGCTGCGTGTTTGACTGCATTGTTTGCGGCAGGGACTGCCATTGCCGTTCAGGCTGCAGAGGGTGTCAAGACTGCACCAACAACGTTCAAACCCGGTACCTATACGGCAACTGTTAACGGACACAATGCTCCGGTGACGGTCACGGTTACGGTGAGCAAGAATCGTATTGAAAAAATTGATACGTCAAAGAATCTGGAAACAATTGGTGTTGGTCGAGTAGCTTTGGATTTGATGACCGATAAGATACTGAAGTATCAGTCGTTGGGTGTGGATGTCATTACCGGTGCCTCAGTTTCGAGTTTTGCGGTCTTGAGTGGTGTCGAGAAGTGTTTGCAGCAAGCTGGTGGTGATATTGACAAGCTTTCCGACCAAGTCGAGCAACATCCGGCAGGAACCAAGACTTATGAAGCCGATGTTGTGGTGATTGGCGGCGGTGGGTCGGGCTTGGCCACGGCTATAGCAGCTCACCAGGCTGGTGCTAAGAAAGTCATTGTCATTGAAAAACTAGGATATCTTGGCGGCTCCACCAACGTTTCCGAGGGGGCTTTGAACGCTGTTGATGATAAGCGACAAAAAGCTCAGGGTATTGAAGACAGTTTCAGCAAGTTCTACG
>DXSO01000045.1:0-1454 GCA_019410445.1 Sutterella sp. | reverse complement strand
TCCGGAGCTTGTGAAATATCTCACCGAAAACTCTATCAAGTCCGTCGAATGGCTTGAAGAGCTGGGGGTGAAGTTCAAGGATGAAATTGGTACGGCTACCGGAGCTCTCTGGCAGCGCAGCCACTATCCGGCTACTCCATCGGGCAACACTTACATTCGTTCGTTCGAGCAGGTGATCAAGGATACGAATGGAGCCATCGAAGTGCTTACCGATACGCAGGCTACTGATCTTATCCAAGATAAGAACCGCATCACAGGGGTTGTGGCCAAACACTTCGGTCAGAAGGTTGTGCTTAATGCAAAAGATGGCGTCGTGATTGCTACGGGTGGTTTTGGTGCCAATGTGAAATTCCGCCAGGAAGTCAATACAGGGGTCTGGAAGAGCGTTAAGCTCGACAATTCGATCGGTTGCACGAATATTCAGAAAGCCGCACAGGGCGAAGGGTTGATCATCGCACAAAAGCACGGGGCGGCTGTCATTGATCTTGATGATATTCAGATCCATCCGTGTGGTACGCCGGGCACCGGTTTGATGGAAAACATTCGTACCTCTGGTCGAAATCGTATCTTCGTTAATGTGGACGGAGATCGCTTCGTAAATGAAGGTGCCGCGCGCGATGTTTTGGCCGGGGCTATTTTTGCTCAGCCCAAGAGTACTTACTATGTGGTTGTTAATAAGGTACGGTATCCAAGTCGTGATTGGGTTGATGCCAACGGCGCAACAATTCGCGACATGGTTGCATTGGGATCTGTTGTTGAAGCCAATACGTTGGATGAGCTGGCCCAGAAGACAGGCATGGATCCTGCCAAACTCAAGGCAAGTATTGATAACTACAACAAGATCGTCAAGGGTGAATTGAAGGATCCGTTGGGATTCAAGGCTGATAACAAAGCCGACACAACTCTTACGGAAGGTCCGTGGTATGCCTGCAAGAAAGTTCCGACCGTTCACCATACTATGGGCGGAATCAAGATCAACGTCAATGCTCAGGTGCTTGATGTCAACGGAAAAGTAATTCCGGGGCTGTACGCCGCCGGCGAAGTGACAGGTGGTATCCATGGATCGAACCGCCTGGGCGGAAACGCCATTGCCGACATCATGACGTTTGGCCGTACGGCAGGAACTAACGTTGTCAAGATGAAATAGTCACAGTTGGCTTTAAGCGCGCTTTTTTATCGCGCGAAAAGTCGAAATTTTGGCGGATCTTGAGTTCGAGACTTTAAGTTTCGGATTTGAGGTTCGCCGTTTTTATTGACTGATTTCAATTGCAAAAATGACGTAGTCAACTTGGATTAAAGCAAGACAACTAAGACGTTCGCCTCAAGACAGGCAGTTGAACGATTCCTAGAATTAATCAAGAAACCAAGAAGAGGGCGCACGATTAGTAAAGCAAAAGGCGCCTGTAAAAAAAGGAGACGTAGTATGAATGCACTTGCGGCATTAAGTCGGTTCT
>DXSO01000044.1:1781-11241 GCA_019410445.1 Sutterella sp. | reverse complement strand
GAGCAATACAAGCGTTTTTGTGAGCTTGGCAAGGAACTCGATACGAGCACGGATGCTGCTCACCGCAAGGCTGTTTGGGCTGAGATGCTCAAAACCTTTGAGAGCAATCCGTACGCTTGCCCGCTTTACGCGCTGCCGATGATCTATGCCAAGCAAAAGAACGTCGTTTGGGAGCCGGGCACACAGGGTTCTCTCGATTTAAGCGCAAGAAACCTTTCTTTCAAGTAAAGCTCAATGATGAAAGCAGCCGTATGTCCGTCTCGGCGGAATTCGGCTGCTGACAGCAAAAGGATAGTGATGCTCATAAACACAACGCAACAGGAGCAGCCGCTAATCGATATCCGCAATCTGCGCACGAGCTTTGGTTCGACGGAGGTTCTTCACGGAGTCGATCTCAAAGTTTGCAAAGGCGAAATCCACTGCTTGATCGGAGAGTCGGGCTCAGGTAAGTCGGTACTTGCTCGTTCAATTCTGGGACTGGCAGGAAAGAATGCGTTTTCGAGCGGCGAAATTCTGTTTAAGGGACGCAATCTCATCACAACGAGTGCTTCGGACTTGCATTCGCTGCGAGGCTCGGACATTGCCATGATTGTTCAGGATGCGATGGCGGCGCTCAACCCCATGCGTACGATTGGCTACCAGCTCTGCGAGACGATTGTGTACCGTCATCCGGATTATCGAGACAGTACCCGAAACAAAGCTTTGTTGATGAATAGTCCTGAGGTCAGGTCTCTGGCAGTCGGCTTCCTGAAAAAAGTAGGCATTACGGCTCCTGAGAGTCGAATGCAAAGCTATGCGCATCAGCTTTCGGGAGGAATGCGCCAACGCGTCATGATTGCGCTGGCGCTTGTTGGTGCTCCCAAGCTGTTGATTGCGGATGAGCCCACCACGGCTTTGGATGTGGTCGTGCAGCGCGAGATTCTTCAGCAGCTGCGAGAAATTGTTAAGACGAACTCGATGAGTCTGCTTCTGGTGACTCATGACTTGCATTTGGCGCGGGATGTTGCCGATCGGGTCAGTGTCATGTATGCGGGCTATATTCTTGAAACCGGACCGGTCGACTGCGTGCTGCCCAATCCATCGCATCCCTATACGGAGGGACTTTTGTGCGCGATGCCGGATATGGAAAGTGCCAGGGGTTCGCTTCAGCCTATTAAGGGTGAAATTCCGCCGCCCGATAAACTCGGACACGGTTGCCCGTTTGCCGGACGATGCCCGCTTACGCGTGTCCAGTGCCGCATGAGTCTGCCGGATATGCAGACAGTGAGTGAGGGATGGTTGACGCGCTGCATGAAAGCGCAGATCGAGGGGGCACAACTCGACGATGCATTCAAGGCTCAGGAAATCAAGCGGGATCAGTCACTGCTCAAAAATCTCGGAAAGGCTCACAAAATTGCCGAGCAGACTTACAGCGGCGAACAAAAAGAGGGCGCTGAGTCGTCGGCAGGAAAAGAGAGTCGGAAGGCTCCGAATGAGGCAGCTCTGTTGACGGCCGAAATTGGCAAGCATTGTTACTTTGCTCGCAAGGGCTTTTTCGGACGGCGAAAACCCTGGAATGTACTGGAAGATATAGAACTCACGCTCAATTCCGGAGAAGTTTTGGGGCTTGTCGGAGAGTCAGGATGCGGAAAGTCGTCACTGGCTCGCTTGCTTTTAGGGTATGCAAGACCGACCTCCGGAATTGTCCGCTTTGAGGGGAAGCCTTATGCGGAACCACGTTCCGCAGCCTGGAGAGCGGAAAGACCGAGAGCGCAGATGATTTATCAGGATCCGTTTTCCTGTTTTAACGAACGCTTGCCTATTGTCGAACAGGTGGCTGAACCCTTGATGGTGCACAAGCATCTGACGCATGCTGAAGCCATGACGGTTGCTCTCAAGGTTCTCAAAGCAAGCGGTCTTCCGGAACACCATGCGGTTAAATGTCCCGGAGTTATGTCAGGCGGTCAGCTGCAGCGAGCAGCTATTGCACGCGCAGTGGCATTGGAACCCAAACTTCTGGTTTGCGATGAACCCGTAGCGTCTCTGGACGTTTCGATTCAGGCTCAGGTGCTGGAGTTGCTCAATAACCTGCGTCGGGCGACCAATATGGCAATGATCTTTGTATCGCACAATCTAAACGTCGTGCGCTACATCTGTGATCGTGTCATGGTCATGTATCTGGGACGCATTGTCGAAACGGGCAATGTGGATGATGTTTTCCGTCGACCTGCCCATCCGTACACGAGGCTGCTTACGGCAAGTACGCCTGGAGCCAATGCGCAGATTGTCAATTTCTATCCTAAGGCAGGCATGCCGAGTCCGATTGATCGACCTCTCGGATGCGTTTTTGCCAATCGTTGTCCGTTGGCCACCGAAACGTGTCGTCGAGAAGTACCTGAACTTGAAGATATCGGAGACGGACGCAAGGTTGCCTGTTTTGAGTTTCGGCGCGCTGCAATGCTCGATGAAATTTATTTGATGCAGGTGGTTCGCCGTGCCGAACAGACTCAGACACAGGCTGAAGGAATCGTTGTGAAGGAGGCAGCATAGGATGACTGCTGTTGTTTTGCGCATCGTTGTTCGTGCGCTTCTGACGCTGTTGTTGCTGACGGCGTGCGTGTTTTTCGTACTCCATCTAACAGGTGATCCCGCTCGATTGCTTTTGGGCAGCGATGCTTCTGCTGAAGCTCTTGAGGCAGTTCGACGTCAATGGGGACTTGATCGCCCCTTGTGGGAACAGTTCGGCATCTATTTGCTCAATGCTGCAAGTCTTGATCTAGGTCGCAGTTATGCAACGGGTTTGCCGGTCAAAGATGTGTTTTTGCAGGCACTTGGTCCGACGCTCGATTTGATGATACCGACGGCCGTTGTCACTCTTTTATTGGGAATTCCGGCAGGTGTGTACGCTGCGCTGCATCGCAATACGAGCGCTGATCGAGCCATGATGGCAGCAAGTGTCTTCGGTTACGCGGTGCCCAATTTTTTTATGGGCATCCTCATGCTGCTGGTTTTCTCGATTTGGTTGGGATGGCTTCCATCCTACGGAAATGCGACTGCCGCCCACTACGTGATGCCGGTTATCACCATGGCAACAACGGAAGCGGCCATTTTTTCTCGGTATGCACGAAGCGCCATGATCGAATCGATGCGTCTGCCGAGTGTGAAGGCGGCCATGATGCGCGGACTCCCGAGAGCACGCATTATTTGGCTGCATGCACTCCCCAATGCCATGCTGTCCATCCTCACAATTTTGGGCTTTTTCCTCGGCACGCTTGTTGCAGGGGCCGTCATTACCGAGACGGTATTTTCTTGGCCGGGAGTGGGAAAGCTGCTCGTGCAGTCTGTAGCTAATCGAGACATTCCGGTGGTTCAGACCATCGTGTTGGCTACTGGAGCTTCACTCATCGTGGCCAATCTTTTAATGGACCTTCTGGCGCTTGTATTCAATCCAAGACTGAGAAAGAGCTGATGAGCGTCCAAAGTTATTTTTAACATCCAATTTCAAACATGACTGCAGCAATAACGAGATTTTTTCCTGAAAGTCGAATCACGGCATCGGTCGCTGCCGCTGCACTGGTTCTGTCCGTTCTATTCCTAGGCGGGGTATTGGCTCCCTGGCTGGCTCCGTATGAACTCGAGGATATGGATCTTGCAGCTCGCCTTATGCCTCCGTTGACTTCAGCGTCGCATTTGCTCGGCACCGATGAACTCGGTCGAGATGTTTTTTCAAGACTGCTTTATTCATTGCGTTTGTCTTTCGTGCTCGCCGTCTGCGGCACATTGATTGGTGCGATATTGGGAACCACTCTGGGTTTTCTGGCTGCTCGCTTTGGCGGAGTCGTCGATGACGTCGTCAACATGGGCGTTGATTTCACAGCATCGCTGCCATTTATCATCCTGGCACTGATGATCCTGGCCTTCCTTGGAACGGATGTGACTGTGATTGTCGTGATCATGGCGGTTTATGGATGGGATCGATACGCCAGACTGGCTCGTAATCTGGCTCGCTCTGCCTATACGGAAGGTTACGCCGGAGCGCTTGAGGGATTGGGTTTGCCGACGAGACGCATTCTTTTTCGACACATTCTGCCCAACATCGCCGCGGCGCTGGTGGTCAATATGACGCTTAATTTTCCGGGAATGATCCTTCTGGAAACGAGTCTCTCCTTTTTGGGTGTCGGAGTGCAGCCTCCCATGAGTTCGCTTGGCACGATGCTTGGCTTTGGGCGCGATTACCTTACGACGGCATGGTGGATTGCCGTCGTGCCCGGGGTGACGATTGTGATCGCAACGCTTTCGATGTCCGTGCTCGGCGATTGGGTGCAGCAGCAGCTTGAACCTCAGTCACGATAAGAATCCGAATATCAAATAAAAACCGTAATACGATGAATACATTTCAAAATCCTTGCAAAGTCATAGTGATTGGCTTTGACGGTCTTCGTCCTTGCGACATCACTTCGGAAAATATGCCCAATCTGGCACGTTTCCGAGATCAGAATCACACCTGGGAAAATTATCTTGCGAATTTCCCCAGTGAAACTTATGTCAATCATCCCGTGATTTTTTCAGGGGAAAGACCCAATCGACACGGTGTGATTGCCAATAGTTTTTATTGTCCCGGCAAAAAGGGGCAGGCAAGCCTTTTCCGAGGGTGGAGCACGGAAAGTGTGATGGCGCAGGATGCAGCTCGCCCCGAAGGACTTTATGCAGTACCGGATATGGGGGAATTGCTGGCTTTGCACGGCAAGAAACTGCGGGTGTTGTGTTCCAACTCCGCGGGCAGCACACGACTGCAGCACATGCATGCCGAACGGTACGACGGGCACCTCAATGCGTGCATTCATGCGCTTGAGCAGGCCGAGCCGGTGAGCGAAAGACAGCGTTTGTTGAAAACACATGCACCGACAATGCCATTGACTTTTCCGGACTTTGCAGCTCAGTCGGCAATGATCGACATTTTCTTTCGCGATGAGCTGAAAGACGGCGTCAGTTCGCTTGCCGACGTCACAGTTCTTTGGATTGGCGAACCTGACCATTCCAGTCATGAGATTGGATTAAAGAGTGAAATGACCGAGCGGGCGCGCATGCATGCCGATGCGCTTTTCGGACGAGTGCTTTCTTGGTGGGAGTCCGAAGGACGAAAAAGAAACGTTCAGCTTGTGACGATGTCGGATCACGGACATGCCGAAGTCGTGGGACATGTGGATTTTGCTGAAATTCTGAAAAAAGAAGGCTTTTCGGTCGTCACCGGACAGGATAGTGAACAGGGAGCCGATCCTGACTCGGCCGATGTCGTTTTGGTAGGGGATTACACCGCCGGCCTCTGGGTCAAAGACAAAAGTATTGAAAATTTGACGCGGATTGCAAAAGTTCTCACCCAGGATCCGGGTGTCGGACTTATTTTTTCGCAACCCAATCCGCAGTACCGAGATGCAGTATCCGGCAATGTACCGGGAACGCTTTCTGAAGCATTGGTTTTCAGTGAACATTCGAGAGGCCCGGATCTTCGGCTGGTGGCTCGTGCGGAAAATGCAACCGGACGTATTCTCAGCGGAGGTGATTATGCGATCGGCTGCGGCAACCACGGCGGTCTGACGCCGGCGGAGCTGCGCGCGCATCTGACAGTTGCCGGCTCGGCCTTTACGGCATCGGCCCGAAAGCATCGTGCCCCGGCCGGTCATGATGATTTGGCCAAGACTTTGCTTTTGCTTGTGGGAGTACCGCTGCCGACTTGTTCGGCTCGAGAACTCGACGAGGCGATGTACGACGATATTGATGAGACTTATGGTGTCGTCACCTTAAGGCTGACAAGAAAGCCGCTGAGCATGTCCGTCGAGCAGGCGTTGTACAACGGTCGACGATATGTTTTGAGTGCTCAAAGAGAGGACGGAGTGTTTCCAGCATCTCTCTGAGAGAGTTTCAGAGATAAAAATCCCCGGAGATTTCTCCGGGGATTTTTAATGGGTTAAAGCGGTTATCCGACGGCTTTTGAATTTTTAGTCTTGTTTTCGTTCAAAGGCAGACGGACTTTGACACGAAGGCCGTGTGGTTTGTTGTTTTCAAGCGTCACCGTGCCGTCGCTGCGGCGAACGATACGGTCAACAATGGCCAGACCGAGGCCGGTACCCGTCACCCCACCGCGCGCACTGTCGCCTCGTTCAAAGGGGCGCATGAGACGATCGGCCTGACTCATGTCGAGTCCGGGCCCCTCATCACTGACGCACAGAACGGCGTTGTTTTTCTCGCGGTAAACCTCAACGGACAGATGAAGAAGATCATCTTCGCTTTTGCCGTATCGAAGCGCATTGGTAATCAGGTTTTGCACAACACGCGCAAATTCGTTGCGGTTGGCATGAATAAACACGTTTTCTTCAATGTCGGTTTTTAATTTAACCGCAGGATCAATGGCCAAACGAGCACTTGAGATAGCGTGTTCCACGGTCTCGGACAGATTGATCTTATCCATGGGCTGAGTGCTGCGGCGTGCGTAGGCCATGAATTGATTGACAATCGTCTCCATTTGCTCCAAATCGCTGATGACATTGTTGCGGGTGTCATCGGGCAGGTTGGCCATTTCCATTTCGAGTCGAAGGCGCGTAATGGGTGTGCGAAGATCGTGAGAGACGCCGGCTAAGAGCATTTCGCGATCATTTTCCACACGGGTAATGTCCTGCACCATACGATTAAAGCTTGAGTTGACTTCACGCAGTTCACTCGGTCCGCTGTTTTCCGGAAGACTTGCCGGCATGGTGCCGCGACCAAAGGCGCGAGCAGCTGAGGACAATTTGTTGAGCGGATCGATGACTCGACGAGTCAGAGCGGTCGCGCCGAGAATCGATGCCACAAGAGAGGCCAAAGCCCACCAGATCCAAGTGGTTCCATAACTGGGATTGATCAGCGTGAGGTTGCTCATCAGCCAATACTCATCACCGTCAATGGAAATCGATACCCACAGACCGTGTTCGCCGTTGACTGAACTGGCGATCACGGTATCGGGGCTTAAGTGCGTGTGAACGTAATGCTCGATGTCTGCGACTGACCAAGGTGATCCAACGTCCGAAGACAACGGCATGGCCACATCGGTATTTTCTTTGGGCAGAATGCGAAGTCCTTCGCGACTTGCCAGCACCATCAGAAGATCCGGGCGATAGAAGGGATCTGCGCTGATGAGTGCATAACGAGTCAGATTGGCCATAGTGACAATCTGGCGTGCCGCACCGATGGCGTAGGGAGTTTCATTGAGGACGCGAAAACTCTGCAGCCAGCCCATGACGCAAAAAATGATGAGCAGCATCATGAGGATGAAAGTACGCCAGAACAGACTGGGCACGCGTACGGGTTTCGAATCAGACATTTTTTCGGAATTCGGTTCAAAGCCGTTCGAAAAGAGAAAAAAGCTGCCTCGGGAGTGCTCCTGAGACAGCTGCGAAATCAGTCTTGAGCCCTATCAGGCCTTGGGTTCCTGAGGATCGTCGGGAATGAAGACGTAGCCCAATCCCCACACTGTCTGCAGGTAGCGCGGTTTGCTCGGATCGGGTTCAATGAGCTTGCGCAGACGGCTCACCTGGACGTCAAGCGAGCGGTCAAAGGCTTCGTATTCACGACCGCGAGCCATCTCCATAAGCTTGTCGCGGGAAAGAGGAACGCTCGGATGGCGGGCAAAGGCCTTCAAGACAGCAAATTCACCCGTGGTGAGGGAAACCGGTTCACCATTTTTGCGCAGTTCGCGACGACCAAGGTCAAGCTCAAAATCGCCGAAGACAACGACTTCTTTTTCCAAAGAAGGTGCGCCGGGTTCATCGGTTCGAGGCCGACGGCGCAGCACTGCATGGATGCGGGCGAGCAGTTCGCGCGGATTGAAGGGCTTGGCGATATAGTCGTCGGCACCCAGTTCCAAACCGACGATGCGATCGACATCTTCGCCTCGAGCCGTGAGCATGAGGACCGGAGTCATATCTTTGCTTGCACGCAGGCGACGCAGAATCTGCAGACCATCTTCGCCCGGCAGCATCAAATCGAGAATCAAGGCATCGAATCGCTCGCGAACCCAGATGCGGTTCATTGCAGGAGCGCCGTCAGCGACCGAAACGTTGAAACCGTTTTCACCAAGATAGCGACGCAACAGGTCGCGCAGACGAGGATCGTCATCAACGATCAAAACTTTTGGAGTACGTTCTTGTTCAGCCATGAGAGGTCCTTTTCTACTTAGATCCGGAACCGTATTGGTATCCGGCTTGCTTGGCTTTCGACGGAACAGGCTCGATAGGGTGCAACCTATGGGAGCGAGGAAAATGTCCGTCGCTTTACGTTGCCATCATTTTGCATGTTACAAATTCCTGTGGGGAAAACCAACAACCCTTGTTACAAATTTGCTAAGGCTGTTGCCAAATGGACGAAATTCGTACGTTCACTGCACGGGCAAAACAGGTTAAGCTACGGCTGTCTTCAAGATACAGTCGATTAAATGTTCCGATGACTCTTAGTCTGCGACAAATTTTTATTTCAGCATGCGCTTGCGGCTGCTGTAGTCTGGCCTTTGCTCAGGAAGCATCGATTCAGTTCTTTGTCTTTGATCCGGTAAAGTCCGAGCAGCCTAACGTGCTCATGTGGGAACAGATGAACGCACAGCAGCGCGCTCAGCTCTGGCCCTTGCTGTCTTATGAGCAGCGACTTGTGAAGTGGAGACACATGACACAGGAAGAGCGTCGGCTGATGCGTAAGAACATGACGCCTCTGGAGCGGCGAGATCTCAAGCGCCGTTTTGTAATTGATCGCGTTCCGACGAATGAAACGCAAAAACTCAAAACACGCAAGATGACGCCTGCCGAGCGAGAGCTTTTGCGCAGACAGGTCATTCAGGTTCATGTGGAAATGCGTGCGGGAGTGCCGTACAACTGTAAGGATCCGACTGATTGCCGCAGACCGCGGCTTAGTACGAATCTTGACGTTGATCAAAGGACATCTCCAAAGATTCCGCCAAGCGCCACTCGAGTCACTCCCAGCGTAACCGTTCCTTCAACACAAGTCAGTGAAACAACGGCGATTGGGGAGATGCCTGCAGCAGCCAGTAACTGACCTCAAAGTTGCTGTGCGGCGACACTTAGGACCGTTTTTCCGGTTTTCAGTTGATTTTCAAAGATGTTTACCTCGACGCCGAAGGCCTCTGAGAGAGTTTTCTCTGTCAGGACATCTTCGGCATTTCCGTATACGGCTCTGGCATTGGAGACAAGAACCAGTGCTTTGTCGCTGACTTCAAGAGCATGAGCCGGATAATGCGTATTAATGAGTGTGCCCACGCCTTGCGCTGCTAGTTCACGGATACAGGACAACACCCGAAGTTGATTTTTGAAGTCAAGATTGCTCTCCGGCTCATCCATGACAAGCAGTTTGGGTTTTGCAGCCAGGGCTCTTGCAATAAGCACCATTTGATATTGTCCGCCTGACAGTTGAGAGCAAGGTCGGTACATGAGCGGTTCAATGC
>DXSO01000044.1:0-1771 GCA_019410445.1 Sutterella sp. | reverse complement strand
GTTCAATGCCGACAAATTCGATGGCTTGGTGTGCGATTTCCCGGTCGGCTGCCGAGGGTTTGCCGAAAAACGAAACATGAGCGGATCTTCCCAGCAGCACAGTTTCCTCAACAGTATAGGAAAAGGGGGATCCTTTGGCTTGCGGCACATAGGCGATCTGGCGCCAGAATTCTTGTGCGGGCATTGTGGCGGTATCGACGCCATCGAGCGTTTCTCGTCCTTGAGTCCATTTTTCAAAGCCTAGGATGCACTTTAACAGCGAGGTTTTCCCGGCGCCGTTGGCTCCAAGCACGCTCATTACACAGGGAGTGTCCAAACTCAAGGATAAATTATCGAAAAGCGGTGGACGATTTGGGTACTGAAAGCGAGCGTTTTCAACAGACAGGTTCATGGCAGCTTTTACAGAAAAGTACTTTTGCGGCGAAGCAGGAGCAAAAAGATCGGAGCGCCGATGAGACTGGTGAGCACCGACACCGGAATTTCCATTTGAGCGACACTGCGCGCAACGGTGTCGCAAACCAGAAGAAACAAAGCGCCGTAAATGAAGCTGGCTGGAACTACAAGGCGATTGTCGCTGCCGAAAAGTAAACGCACAAAATGAGGAATGAGTAATCCAATCCATCCGATTAGACCGCACATGCTCACACAGGCTGCTGTTACGGCCGTTGCCGACGTCACGATGATCAGTCTCAGACGGGCTACGGGCAGTCCCAAGCTTCTGGCTTCGTTTTCCGACAGTGACAGTGCGTTTAGTTTCCAACGTAGGGCCCAGATGAGCGCTGAACCAATCAGGATCAGAGGAAAACCAAGGCGAAGAGTTTTCCAATTGGATCCTGTCAGAGATCCCATGAGCCAGAATGTCACGGCAGGAAGTTCGTCTTGCGGGTCGGCGATGAATTTCACCAGGCTGATAAGAGAACTAAATAGGGCAGCGACAACCAGACCGGACAGGATCAGCATAAGAATTGAGCTTTTTCCAGCTACAAGCGAAATCCGCCAGACAGCAAAAACCGATAAAAGTCCGACAATCAGGGACAGCACTTGAACTCCCATAGCATCCAGGCCAATAAGAATGCCAAGAACAGCGCCGAAGGCTGATCCGGTGGATACGCCCAAAGTATCGGCTGTTGCCAGAGGATTAGAGAAGAGTGCTTGAAAGGCGGCACCGGCCGCGGCCAGACCTGCGCCGCAAAGCATCGCCATCAACACTCTGGGAAGACGAACGTTCTGAACGATCGACCGTGTCTGTTCCGAGACATTGAATATGTCTGAAAAAGGATTTAACAGCGCATATATGACCTCTTTCACAGACAGAGGCATTGCGCCGATTCCCAGTGCAGTCAGGGCAAAAGCCAGAACCACAAAAATTGACGCGACGAGAATTGCAGTATTGCGATAAGAGTTCATTTGTGAACTACAGGAAAAAGTTTCCGAGCTTTTTCAAGCGAAAGTTCAATCCCGTATACATCGTTATAGAAACGGATGACTTCCTGCTCGAGACTGATATCGGCGAAGTGATCAGGGTACAAGGTGCAGGCCAGCCACAATAAAGTCAGAGGAGAGTCTGCCGAAGGTGTGTAGCTGCGGTACAGTCCCAGCGGCATTTTGTACACTGACCGAGATTGATATGCCTTGACGCCGCTCCAGTCGTGATATTTGCCGTTGAAAATATCTTTGGGTTGACTTTTTGTGAAATTGCTCAGGAAAACGGCGTCCGGATTCCAGGCCAAGATACGTTCGAAGTCAATGACGGCATTGCCTTTTTCGAGAC
>DXSO01000043.1 GCA_019410445.1 Sutterella sp. | reverse complement strand
AGAGCAATCACAAACAGGAATGCAATTCCCATGGCCAGCCCCAGACAGCCTGGGATGGATTTTTTCCAACCATGCGAAAGACCCAGATTGACAGCCATTACGGCGCCAAGTCCCGGAGTAGCGATATTGGCAATGCTTGTGACTAAAAACAGCGTAAAAAGCGATGACATTTTCGTCTCATTCGAACAAGAAAATCAGGCCTTGCGGTGATAAACGCAAAATGTCAGAGCCGGTCTTTTTTCATTAGCTGGCAAGTGAGAAAGCACTTCCCGATCCCATTGCTCGAGGCAAAGCGGTTTGAAGTACGCATCACCGGGGTAATCGGCATGAATTTCCGTGATCCAGCATTTGTCTACAAACGGCAGTGCTTCAGCGTAGATTTGGGCTCCTCCGATAATAAAACCAAGTTCATCGGCAGGAATCATTTTGATGGCATCCTGAAGGGATTGAGCCGTGAGACAGCCGTCGGCGTGATAATCAGAGCGACGCGAAACGACGATATTCGTTCGGCCTGGCAGAGGACGGCCAATGGACTCATAAGTGATGCGTCCCATGATGACGGGATGTCCCATGGTAACTGTCTTGAAATGCTTGAGATCTTCCGGGAGGTGCCAAGGCATGTTGCCTCCAAGGCCGATCGTACCGTTTTGTGCGTGCGCAACGATGATTGCAAGTTGACTCATAGTGGCTGTTGTGTGGTTATCATGCCGTCAGCAATTGTGGACGGTGTCGATTAAAGACAAGCAAGCGCAATCTATCAAATTAATTTGATAGATTCGACCCGTTAAGGGTCGTTGATCCATTGAAAGAGAAGCAGTACACGTGGAAAGCGAGGTAGACATGACACGGCAGTGTGGCCTTGAGAAAGACGATGAAACCGGTATGCAGATCGGAAAGACTGTGGATGCACTTTGGCAAGGAGAGGCACTTGAGGAGCTCAAAAACTATGTGCGTTTGCCGAGTAAGTCCAAAGACTTTGATGCCGATTGGGAAAACAACGGTTATTTGCTTACAGCCGTGAGAAATGCCGCAGCATGGGGAAGAAAACTTTTTCCGGATGCAGTATTCGAAGTTTTGACTGCTCCGGGAAGAACTCCTGCCCTGTACTTTGAAATTCCTGCCACGAAAAGTGGTACCGATCGCAGTGTGTTTTTTTACGGGCATCTGGATAAACAGCCTGAAGCTGAGGGGTGGAGCAATGGTCGTCAACCTTTTGTTCCGTCCGTAGAAGGGGATCGCCTGTACGGGCGCGGAGCTGCCGATGACGGTTATAACTTTTACGCAGCCATGGTTGCAGTTCATGCACTGGATCAGGCATCAGTTGCCAGAGCTCGCATTGTTGGGCTGTACGAAACAGATGAAGAGTGTGGTTCCCGGGATTTTGATTTCTGGATGAGTGAGTGCAAGGAACGGTTTGGTGCCGTGGAACTTGTGGTCGTGATGGACTGTGGAGGGCCTGACTACGAGCATCTTTGGGTTTCATCAAGCTTTCGAGGTTCCGTTGCGTTGACTTTGGATGTCAAAGTCCTTGAACATGGTGTTCATTCCGGTCTTGCTTCGGGCATAGCTCCAAGTTCATTCATGATTGCTCGAGCACTTTTGGATCGCATTGAGAATTCACAAACTGGAGAAATGCCGGCCGAAGAGCTCAATACGACGATTCCGGAGGATCGATGCAGACAAATGCGTCTTTATGCCGACATTGTGGGCAAGCAGGTGTTTGGAGATCTTCCGTGGGCCAATGGTACGCATGCAAGAGCGGAGAATGTCTATGACACGGTTTTGCTCAATACGTGGAAGCCTCAACTGTGCGTGACAGGGGCGGATGGAATTCCTTCTGTCGTGCAGGCCGGCAACGTGCTGCGAGCCAGTACCAGACTTAAGTTGTCGGTTCGTCTGCCTCCGACTGTGGATGCTGACCGAGCATTGAAGTGGCTGACGCAGACATTGACGACAGAGCCGATGTTTGGCTGTCAAGTGAGCATCGATAATGCTCATGGTGAATCGGGTTGGAATGCGCCGCAGGAAAAGCCTTGGCTTAAGAGGGCGATTACAGATGCAGCTAAGGACGTATTCGGCAATGAGCCTGCTTACTGCGGTTGTGGTGCGTCCATCGGTATTTTGCCGCTGTTTGATCGGTTTTTTGAAAATCCGCAGTATTTGGTAACGGGAGTGCTAGGAGCACAATCCAATGCTCATGGTCCAGATGAAATGCTCAGACTCGACTATTTGAAAAAACTCACTCGAGTCGTTGCCCTTGTAGTCGGAGCTGTTTGAAAAACAGACAATATCGCAAGTCAACAAAAACTCCCTGCTTGGTTGCAGGGAGTTTTTGTTGGGTACTTCTCAGACGGCAATCGGTGCCTTGATGTGCGGCCACGGGTCGTAGCCCTCGATGATGAAATCTTCAAATTTGTAATCGAAGATCGACGCTGGTTTACGTGAAATCACAAGACGAGGATAGGCTCGGGGTTCGCGCGAAAGCTGTAGCTCAACCTGTTCGAAATGGTTTTTGTAGATGTGGCAGTCTCCTCCGGTCCAGACAAAGTCTCCGACTTGAAGTTCGCATTGTTGAGCGATCATATGCGTGAGCAGAGAATAGCTGGCGATATTGAACGGAACACCAAGAAAAATGTCGCAGCTGCGTTGATAGAGCTGACACGAGAGTTTCCCGTTGGCGACATAGAATTGGAAAAGACAATGGCACGGCGGCAAAGCCATTTTGTCAACTTCAGCCGGATTCCAAGCCACAACCAAATGGCGCCGACTGTCCGGATTTTTTTTCAACCCTTCAATGAGATTGGTGATTTGGTCGATTTTTCGACCGTCCTCTGCAGGCCAGCTTCGCCATTGCACTCCGTAGACGGGCCCCAAATCGCCGTTCTCATCGGCCCATTCATCCCAGATGGATACACCGTTGTCATGCAGATATTTGATATTGCCGGATCCCGAGAGAAACCAAAGCAGTTCGTGCACGATTGACCGGATATGCAGCTTTTTGGTGGTGACCAGAGGAAAGCCTTCAGCCAAATTGAAGCGCATTTGATAGCCGAACACAGAGCGCGTGCCTACACCGGTGCGGTCTTGTTTGTCGACCCCATTTTTATAGACATGTTCGAGAAGCGTTTCGTATTGGTTGGTGGGCATTGTTTAATCCTTCAAAACGACGACATATAAGCGTAAATCAGATATGAAATCGGTCATCGAAAAAGCGCAGGATTTGAGGTTGAAATCCTGCGCCGTGGAAGTTTAATGGCTAATTTCCCTTAATTGGGAAAATGTGCGAAGTTCTGGAAAATCAGCGTCAAGTGGTAGAAGACAGGGGCTGCAAAAGTCAAGGGAGCCATACGTTCAATGATTCCTCGACCAATGTAGAACTCGCTTTCCCAGGATTTGGAGCCGAGACTGCGTTTAATGGAACTGATGACCAAATCGCCCATCGCGCAGGACAAGACGATTGCCAGTGCATACAACCCGGTCTGCAGAATAGAGAAGGGTGTGAGCCAATACAAGGCAATTCCGGCTACGACCGCCAGGCAGGAACCGACTGTCAGTCCTTTAACGGTTTTGTTGGGGTTCATCTTCAGAGACTTGCCGCCGAGAGCGGAGCTTGCCAGTACGGAGAACAGATCTGCCAGGAAAGTGATGATGAGGAAAAAGAGCAACATCAACTCGCCGGACGTTTTGCGGCTTTCAAAATCAAGCGTAGCAATGGCCGGAGCATGGCTTACGCAAAATACGCAGATCATCAAGCCCCATTGAACTTTGGCCACTCGTTCAAGATATCGTTCCGTGTCGTGCCTCATGGCCGCAATCACCGGCAAAATCAAAAACAGATATACCGGAATAAACAGCGTGAATACGTGCGCGAGATTGAAGTACACCAGTGCATACTGAGCCGGAATGGCTAAATAAAAAGCCACGACCAACACCCAATGATCGGTGTGTCGGATGGGGGTCAGAGCAATGAACTCTCGCAGCAAGAAGAACGAAAATACGGCAAAAAGCAACACGAGCGAAGCCATGCCCCACCACCATGCCACCGTAAAGACAATGATGAGCCACCAGCCCATCCGAACACGGGAATTGGCAACAGCGAGACGCCGGGCGGCCTCTTCGGTGGTGGCTCGTCCTTGAGCCCACAACCCGTAAATCGTACCGGCACCTTCCAAAACGATGAGCGTTGCCAAAATAATCAGATAGCCTTCTTGGAGGCTGATACCGAGTCGCATCATTTCAGCGGCCTCCTTTATTGTTGCTGGGCAAGATCAATCACGGCCTGACGAGCTCTTGTCAAAAAGGCCTCTTTAGGCTCATCGGGAATGTACTCAAGAGGAGCACCGAAGTGAACCGAGCAAATTGTCGGCACGGGCAAGTAGACTCCTTTGGGCATGGCTCGATGCAAATTCTCGATGTAGACCGGTATGAGTTCGACGTCAGGAAACTCGCGCATCAACCGCCAGATACCGCTTTTAAACTCGCTGGGCAGCGGTTGCGGTCGACGAGTTCCCTCAGGGAAGATGATCAGAGAATCCCCAGAACGCAGGGCATCCTTCAATGGCCCCAGCGGATCGGCATGCTCGCTGCGTTTACGATCAATCAACACAACGTTTAATTCTTTCATTGCGATACGTTTGCGGAAAAGTCCATGATCCCAATAGTCTTTTGCCGCAACGGGACGCGTGTGGCCGCGAAGAATACTCGGCAGAGAAGTCCAGATGACAATCGTGTCAAGGTGACTTGTATGGTTGGCAAAATAGATGCGTTGGCGCTTGGACGGCTTGCTGCCTTCCCACTGGGGGTAGGCCCCGACCAAAAGGCGGGTAAGCCATACGATGGGCGTCATCAACTGAAATTGAAACACTGTGCGAACCTTGTTTGTGAAACGTCAACATGCGGTCTGACTAAGGCAAAAACCGCTATCGGTGAAATTATGCCGTGGCGGAGAGCATTGCGTGGATAAAAGGTGCAACTTCACGTAAAACCGGATCATTCCGACGTTTTTTGGTGACTTTGAGCAAGGGTTGAACGATCGTAAGCGCTATTGAATGGTGCTCTTTTTCCCTCAGAGTGGGGGTATTGGCTACATTCTTTTGCTGATGCTGAAAAACCACGAGACGTTTACAATGCAAATCCTTTTTTCGGCCCGATAAAAGAAGAACCAGTTCATTGCCCAACGACAAAACTTCGTTTCTCATGCCTCATATCGCGGCCGCGAGATTTTTTATTGATAAAGTGAGCCGCTATGTTTTCGAGAATTCTGATTTTTCTTTTCGGTCTGATTGTTTTGTCGCTTGGTATTGCGACTGTCACCCACGCAGGGCTGGGAACCGGTACAGTCAGTTCGGCAGCCATCGTGTTGAGTCGAGAGACCGGGTTGTCCATGGGCTTGTTTGTGTTTGCGACCAACGCCTTTTTCTTTGTTCTACAGTGTTTGGTTGATCCGAAGAACATCTTGATCAAAGCCGTCAAACAGCTTCCGGTATGCGCTGTTTTCGGAGCCGTGTTTGACCTGGCCATGTGGGCAACGAGTTTTCTGGAGCCGACGAACTATGCGTTGGCCTTCTTGCAGGTGTGCGTAGGCACCTGTCTGACAGGGTTAGGCATTTCAGGAATGGTATTTGCTCGTCTTCTGGTCTTGCCTCCCGAGGGTTTGGCGATTGCTATTATGCACAGACTTGGCGGTTCCTTTGGGACAATCCGTATGACGATTGATGTTTTTCTCGTCATTGTGGCAATCTCGATGAGTTTCTGGTTTTTCGGAACAATTTACGGTTTGCGTGAAGGGACGTTGATTACAGCTCTTTTTGCTGGTCGATTTGCCAACGGCTTTTTGAGAAGATGGGGTCGACTTTTTCCCCAGCACCGTCCTATCGACTGAATTTCGAAAAATATATTGGGGGCGTGGCAAAAATCTCAAACTTTTGCTAAGATGCGCCCCTCACAATACGAAAGTGATCACTGCGGAAGGATGGCAGAGTGGTCGAATGCGCCGGACTCGAAATCCGGTATACGGTCATACCGTATCGTGGGTTCAAATCCCACTCCTTCCGCCAGACAGATGTCCCGAATGGTTCGTTACCGTTCGGGATTTTTGTTTTTTCGCCTTTTAAATCAAGCTGATAGCTGATTTTGCCGTTCGTTACCGTTCGGCACGGTTCGCCAACAGCCAGGGTGCTGATGATGGTCTGGATGATGGATAACGCGAGTTAGAATTTCAAAAAACTGTTTAGACCATCATCAAATCATGTCGAAACTCGCAAAGCCTTTGACTGCGGTGGAATTGCGTTCACTGCCGGATAAATCCTGCGTTGCTGTTGGTGTTGTTTCTGGTCTGTATGCCAGGAAGCGTGATGAACGCATTTATTTTTTTCTGCGCTACAGCGTTAATGGAATCAGGCGTGACTTCGGCATTGGAAGTTATCCTCAGTTGTCGCTTTCCCAAGCCCGCATCAAGGCTGCTGAAGTTCGGGCCATGATAGAAAATGGTGAGGACCCATCCAAGTTGCGACTGGCTAAAAGACCTGTAAAAATTGCAAGTGAAGAAGTGTCGCAGGAAGTCAAGAGGAAAGCGGACCGTACATTTGAGGCATTAGGTCGCAAGTGGGTCGAAACGCGTTCTCTGAATGGCTTTTGGGTTCACAATAAGAAGGGTGAGATAGAGACACTACGTGTTCTTGAGCTTCATGTGTTTCCCTATCTGGGCAAGAAGGATATAGATGACATCACGCCGGAAGATGTATGTGAAACTCTTTCACATATTTGGCAGAGTAAATGCCACACGGCTAGAAAGGCCAAGACTTATATCCATAAAGTTTTCCAATGGGCTATTGCCCTCAGAATGAGAACTAATCGAGAGAATCCAGCCGCTATGGGAGGAGCTCTCGGAGTTTTGATTGAGCCGCTGCAGAAACGTAAAAAGTCAAAAAGTAATTTTGCCGCTGCGGATGTTGCTGAAATACCCCAGCTCTTTAAGGATATGAAAGAGTACATCTCGATTTCAGCAAGAGCTTGTGAGTTTGCAATTCTTACCGCAGCCAGGTCTCAGGCTGTGCGACTGGCGCAATGGGACGAATTTGATTTGAAACAGGGATTGTGGACAATCCCGATTGAACACGACAAGATTAAGATCCCAAACAGAGATAGGACTATTTGCCTTTCTACTCAGGCCATAGAATTGCTGAACTCTTTGCCAAGATACCCTGGTGTAAAAACCGTTTTTATCAATGCTCAGTTTCGTCCGTTTAGTGACTCAGGTTTAACCATGTTTTTACGTGGTTTGCACGAGAAAAGACTGGCGCAAGATGGTCAAGGATGGATAGACAAACGAAAAACCAAGATCGAAGGAAAACCAGCTGTTATCACTATTCACGGAACGGCTCGGGCTACTTTTCGAACATGGGCAAAAGATGATGAAATCGGTAATAACCGACGCTTTGACCAAGAGGCGGTAGAGCTCTGTCTTCTCCATTCAAAAAACGACGGTTTTAATGGGGCGTATGATCGAGCTCGTCTCCTTAATGAACGACGTATGATCATGCAAGCTTGGGGAGACTACTGCACAAGTTTCATACGCAAGAGGTAAAGTTCATAGAGCACCTTCCTGCAGGAAGGTGCTTTTTTATTTCCTATGCAGAAGATCGGTTTGCAGAATTGCCTTTTTCATCGCCGCTTCTCCACGACGGTCGTAAATAGACGTGGTTGAAATATTGCTATGACCCATCAGGTCACGAACAACGACAATGTCCACACCCTGCTCAAGCAGTCGTGTGGCAAAGGTTCGCCGCAGGTCATGGGTTGTGATTGTTTTGAGCCTGCCGGTTGAATCACCGGCCTTGATTTTGTAAGTGTTGACAATCTCGCCAATTGCCCAGGGATTAAGAGGGCGGTCAACAATGAGGTTTCTGCATCCCCGAGTCCATTTTCCAAATAGGAAACCCTGATATGGATCGACTTTAATGAAGTTGCTGCGCGTTTGTACCCACTGCTGCACTGCTTCGCAAACTTCATCGTTCAAGAACACGTCACGTTCTTTGTTGCCTTTGCCGATCAGCCGAATTCTGGCTTCTTCGAGGAACACGTTGCGCATCTCGATGACTGTAATTTCAGCTCGTCTGAGACCGCAGCCGAGCAGTAGAAAGAGGATGGCCTTGTCCCGGATTGTCCGTGGGGAATTGTCATCGCAGGTCGAAAGCAATTTTTCGGATTCTTGAAAGGAGAGTGCGCGACCGGCTGTTTTCCGGTAGCCACGTAACTGCTTGATGCTTTTGATGCGCATCAGATCGTGATCCGAAATTTGCCCCAAATTCCAAGCCATTTGAGCCACACCCTTGATGGCGCACAGGTAGGCGTTGATGGTTGTGACGGCCAGAGGCTCATCACCTTTGCGGAGGTTGTCTACGAAAGCGATGACGTTGGCATAACGCATGAGATGCCAATCGCAAGTTCGATAGTCGCGGTAGCCGTACCATTTGGCAATGCGATTGAGTTTGGCTCGAACCGTGATGACTGATGCTTTGCTTCCGAGGGTCACGAGATACTTCTCGGCAGCATTTTCAAAGCTGACGGTAACGTCATTCGGTATTGAGACGTTGAATGACACCTGGGGCTTGAGAAGCGAAATTTCGTTGTTCATAAAAGTGAGACTGGAAGGAGTGACGAGGATCACCTGAAAAAAGAACCATTTTGTTGGGTAATCGTTGTTTTACTTTGACATCTAACAAATTGCCGAATTTCATCATTCATTTTCACTCCAATCATTTCTTGTCTCTCGTTTTCAGCGTTAGATTTTTGAGTCGTTTTAAAAGGCTTTGTGCCGCATTCCTTATCGATTCGAGAAATTTGAGGGCATTTAAATGCGCCTAAAATCGTTGTAAGACGTTGAAAATAAAGGGGAAAGCGGTTGTTAAAAAAACTCGCTTTTAGCTCTTGGTCGGTTCTGTGTCGTTAGTGTTTTCCCTTGAAGCCTAAAATTTTTTCTGGTCAATGATCCCCAATCCTCAATTGAATATCCGTACTTGGTTGAACTCTTGATTGTCATCCCAAGGCCTTCTCTCAAAAGCTTCACTTGCATTCCAATTACTTGCGGGCTAACTCCGATCGTCTAGCCAACTCAAAACGATTTCCAGAATGATCGGGTATCGTTGCCAGCTACAAAATACTTTGAATTTTGTTCATGCAACATGATCGCTTTGAGACGTTCACGCATTACAACCAGGCATTCAACTTGAAAACATCTCAAAAGATGTAAAGAGAAAAAAGCGGGGTTTTGAATAAACCCCGCTTTTTTTATAGTTCTACATAGGGAATGTGACAGTGACGCGCAAGTTCCCTTTTAGCAGCCCAATCAACAGGGGTGAGTTCAGGATAAGAGATCCGATTGCGAGGCGTGCGCTGCAGTTCGAGTTCTTCTTCAAACGCATCGTCGAGTTCCGGTGTACAGACGGTGCAGTAGGAAGACTGCAGGAAAGCATCGTTGCAACGTTTAATCAGAAGGTTAACGTCTCCACGGTAGTTCTTGCTTACCAGAAGAGCCGGGAAACCGGTCACGTAATCAGTACGACGGTCAATGATGCGGTCAACTGTGACGTTGATGAACGCGTTGTAGCCATGATTACGGATGTCGATTTCTGCGTTGCGTAACGCTTCGCGCAACGTTGTATGACCGCAGCGTAACTTCACTCCGCTGAATTTGACAGGAACGAGGTGATCGGGCCAATGTTCTCCCATGCGAAAAACATAGAACTTCGGAGAACGGGAGATATACCCGTCACGACGTTCCAAGCCTTTTTCGCAGACGAAACGAGGCGTATGGGGAAGGGAGTTCATTGTTTCGTTGAACTCACCAAGTTTGCGTTGGATCTCTGCTACCTGTGCGTCGAAGTCAGAATGAAAAGAAGTCATTTGTATCTCCCAATTATTAATAATCTACCCTAAAAGAATATCCCTGTGTAAATGATAGATTGATTTTTTTTTGTTGCTTCACACTCTCAAGTATTTAGTGCTTTTGTAGACTTTGTTGAAGTGCATGTAGAGCACTTTCTGCTTTTGCTTTGGTCAATCACTTAGCATCAAAACACTTATTTTCGTGTTCAATGTCCAAATAGATATTCTCCTCATGCTCTTGTCTCAACAAGATTTTAGTTTCTTAAAGTTCAAATTGACGAGATTTTACCTTTGATTTGAGTTGACTATTTGAAGTTCGAGAGAGCCAGTAATGCAGGATGTATTTCCGTATTTAACGAAAAGTTTCTTATGGGTTGCAAATAAGTTTGCGAATGAGTCATTCATTTTTTGTAAAATGACAAAAACAATGGATTCTTGGATTGGCTTATCCAGAAAAGAAGCTCTAATTGTGGAAGATAAGATTTTTGAAATTGAAGCACGCAGAATCAATTGAATGAGAATTTCAATTTTTATATTAATAAGTTTGTTAAGGACTTATTAACGATGATTCATGAAATGGCTTAGTGGAAGTCATTTAACAAAAAAACTTAATATTTCTTTTATTAGGCGCTAATTTTTAATGTGTCTTCTGGTGTAGAAGATCTTGAAGTATTTTAATGTGCATTAAAGCAGATTGGTTAGCTGCTGATGCAAGCAGGTATGCAGCCTTGTAAAATTTATGCCAAAACGGGTTTATAAATTCATAATAATTGGCATTTATTTTAGAAGTTTCGCGCAATGTATGATACTGCTGACTCAATTTCAATTATTCCGATTCCTACGACTTTGTCTTCGAGAATTGTAATATCGATTTACTCCTTGCATTCCCCATATTTTAGTGAACAGTCAAAAACAAATTCCGTAAAAATTGAAAACATGATCGTTGCTTGGGATCGAATAGTCACTAGAGTGCTCGGCAACCAGATCAATTTGATCAAAAGATTAGATCTTCTTCTATCTTTGGGATCGTTTTTTGAGATAGATTGAGCACTCAGTGGACGAAGGTATTACAGCTGGAAGAGACCACTGATACGAGCGAAAAAATTGTGCGAAAGATTGAACAAGGGTTGTGTACGAAATGTGAAGACACTACCTGTTTTTTCAAGTGCTAGATGATCAGAAGTTGCCTACTGGTACTTCTGTGAGTTCCGGGCTAGGCTCAAAAAACTGTAGGGAAGACAAGACGGACAAAGAGGGTCGCTAGACAAATATAGGAACAATGGCCTCGACTTCCCCTATGGGTAGGGTATATAGGAAGTTTGATATGAAATTCCTATATATATAGGAAGTCGGGCATGAAAAATCATGAACGACAAGGCAAAAACTCAACTCAGCAACCAGAGCAGCACAGCGTCTCAGACAGAAAGAGACTTTGATTTGCTCCTGAATAACTGCAACTTCAAGGCAAGCGCAGAGAGAAGAGCAATCTCGGATGCGGAAGTTGCAATCATGCTTATCATCTTCTCAGAAAGAATCAAGAGAGAGCTTGC
>DXSO01000042.1:7246-11712 GCA_019410445.1 Sutterella sp. | reverse complement strand
GAGTACCGACATGAACCGGCATTGGCGCTTGAGGCCGGGGAAGACGGCATGGACTTCATGCGCCGCTTCATGCCCGCGCTCAAGGATCATCTGACGGAAAACGGCGTTGCCGTCGTGGAAATCGGAGACGGACGAGAAGCGTTCGAAGCCATCTGGCCCGATCTGCCGGTAACCTGGCTGTCCACGGAAGAAGAAGAAGACATGGTCTTTGCCGTAAGAGCCGAAGACCTCAAACACCTCTAAGGTTCTTTTTTAAGTCCTTCAGGGCGCAGAAAACTGCGCCCTGTCGTTGTTCTTATGCTCAGACTCAACCACATCTCGATCGTTCGCGGTACGCGCACGCTTTATGAAAACGTCAATCTGGTAGCCTCCGAAGGCGAACGCATTGCACTGGTCGGAGAAAACGGAAGCGGCAAATCATCGCTGTTTGCCGCCATCCTTGGTGAACTCAGTCCGGAAACCGGTACGATCGACATTCCGGAACTCGTCTCAGAGGTAGCTCAAAGCGTCGAAGAAACGTCACTCGTTGCTCTGCAGTACGTTCTGCAAGGTCATACTCCCTTGGTGGCGGCCAAACGTGAAGAGCAAGCCGCTCACGAAAGCGGCGATGACATGCGCATCGCTGCCGCGGCGGCTCATTTGGCTGAGATCAACGAGGGAGCCGTCAAGGCTCAGGCTCTGACCATCATGAACGGTCTGGGTTTTGTTCCCGGAGACGAGTCTCGTTCAGTCAAGGAATTCTCCGGCGGCTGGCGCAATCGATTGGCTCTTGCCCGATGCCTGATCAACCCGGCTCAGCTTCTGCTTCTTGACGAACCCACCAATCACCTTGACATCGACAGTTTGATTTGGCTTGAGGCATGGCTCAAACGTCTGAGCTGCACGGTCATCATCATCAGTCATGACCGTGAGTTTCTCGATCGGGCCGTGCAGACCACATGGGCGGTCGAAGACGGCACCATCAATCGCTACGGCGGCAACTATTCCTTTTACGAAATGCAGCGCGTGCAGAATCTGCGGCTGCAGGAAGCCAACCGCAAAGCCTATGAACGCACGGCTTCGCACCTGAAAAGCTACATTGAGCGCTTCCGCTACAAGGCAACCAAAGCCCGCCAGGCACAATCAAGAATCAAGATGCTCGAACGACTCGAAGTCGTCGAACCGGTACGCAGCGCCACAAGCTGGCGATTTAGTTTCGAGCAGCCCGAACGCATGCCCACACAGCTCGTCACACTTGAAAATGTGGCCGCCGGCTACGGGGACGTACGCGTACTAAACGATGTCAACCTCTGCATTCGCTCCGGCGAGCGCATCGGTGTTCTGGGTGTCAACGGTGCTGGCAAATCCACGCTTATCAAAACACTCGTCGGGAAACTGAGCGCACTGCACGGAACCGTACGCGACGGCCAAGGTCTTCAAATCGGTTACTTTGCGCAGCATCAGCTCGAAGCGCTCGACCCGGAAGAAACGCCTCTGCAGGTCATGAAGCGCAAAGCTCCGACAGCTCGCGAACAGCAGCTGCGCGATCATTTGGGCAAATTTCGCTTCTCCGGTGAAAAGGTTGATACGCGCATCGGCGTACTTTCGGGCGGTGAGAAAGCTCGCCTGGCTCTTTCGCTTATCGTATGGGACAAGCCCAACCTAATCGTTCTCGACGAACCGACAAACCATCTTGACATGGCCACGCGTGAAGCACTCACGGTCGCGCTGTCTTCTTTTGAAGGAACCCTGCTGTTGGTCTCGCACGACCGTCATCTTCTGCGCAGTGTTTGCGACAAACTGCTTCTCGTGCACGATGGAGCCGTCAGTGAATACGACGGCGATCTCGATGATTACGCCAACTTCGTTTTGCAGCAGCGAAAGTTGTCTCAAACAACGGAAAAGACAACCAACACTCAATCTCAAGAAAACAACACCATCAACCGTAAAGAGCAGCGCAAGCTCGAAGCAATGGAACGCAATCGCATTGCCGCACTCAAAAAACCGCTTCTCAACAAGCTCGCCAAGGTTGAAAAAGACATGAGTAAAGTCAGCGAAGAGCTCGCCGCGCTTGACGCTCAGCTTGCCGATACCGCATGGTACGAAAAAACGCCGGCAGCTGAAGTTGCCGAAGTCACACGCCGCAGAGGCGAAGCGGCCTCGGCTCTTGAAGAACTCGAAGCTCGTTGGCTTGAAATTTCCGAACAAATCGAAGCCTGCGTCTAACGCGGCGACCTGCACGAAAAAAGCGCAAATGACGAATAGTCTTTGCGCTTTTTTTATCTGCCGGCGACAAACTAGAAAACGCCGGCTCCTTTGAGAATATTCTTCAACTGTTCCGGACTTGCGGCTGAAAGCTTTTTCAATGCGTGCGAGCGGTGCAACTCGGCCGTTCTCGGCGAAATGCCCAAACGCTCGGCTATGGTACGGCTTACCAAACCCTGAGCCACGAGTTTTGCCACTTCGAGCTCCCGCTCCGTGAGTGTTCGAACCAGTGCCACAGCAGCCTCATCACTAACTTTGCCCTCGGCTTTCATGACACTGTCAGTAGCGGCCCGAAGCACTGAACGAACCAACCGCTCCTCATCGACCGGCTTTTGCAAAAAGTCATAAGCTCCGTTCAAAATGGTTTGAACGGCCATATCGATGTCTCCGTGTCCGGAAATAAAAATGATCGGAATATTGGACTGTCGCTCGTTGAGCATGCGCTGACACTCCAGCCCCGTCAGTTCAGGCATGCGAACGTCAAGCACTAGACACCCCGGCACAGAAGGACGATCCTCGGCAAAAAATCGACGTGCCTGGGTATAGACCGCCACCTGCCAGCCTTCAAGCTCAAGATAAAGTTTGAGTGCCTGCCCAAGTGCCTCATCATCGTCGAGAATTCTCACCAATGCCTTTTGTTTGATGTAGTCGCTATCCATTTTTATTCTCACTGAATTTTCTGCTCGCATCCATCCGATTCTTTCGTCTCGCCGTCGGGTGTCTTTACGCTTCCGAGATCGATGTCAATGACCGCTGACAAGCCTCGAGTCATATTGCGCACAAAATGCAGTCTAGCCCCATGAGACTCCGCAATGCCGCGTACGATTTGCAGACCGAGGCCCAAACCTTCTTCTTTAACGCTTTTGAGCGGTTGACAAAGGCGAGCAAACTCCTCGTCACTCAAAGTATTGCCGTTGTCGGCCACCGTCAGGCGAGCCTTGTCGATCGCCGTATGTTCCAAACTGACCCTTACCGTTGGGTTTTCGGTATTCTGGCAAGCTTCACAGGCATTTTTAACCAGGTTGTGCATCACCAATTCCCACTCCAAGGGGTTGGCTGAGAATATAAAACCCGGCTCCGTCTCAACCAGAATTTCCACTGAGGGATAACGTCCCGTGCTGCGGAATGTTTTGACGGCCTGATCGATGATGAACTTCAAATCGACACTCTGGCGCGTCAGTTGTTTGCCCTTGGCATAGGCTCGAACATTATCAATGATCTTGTTGGCCCGATCGATCTGCATATCGATACTGCCGAGCACTTTCCCCAGCAGCTCTTTATCAGGTTGCTCTCGAGTCAGGATTTTCCGCGCACTTTTGCTAAACAGAAGTGCCGCGCTCATGGGCTGTCGAAGCTCATGAGCAATCATGGAAGAGAGCTGCCCTACGATGCCGCTTTTTTGCAGACGATCAATGCGCTCCTGTGTTTCGTTTGCCTTCGCCTTGAGTTCTTTTTCTCGCTCAAGTGCTTCTCGAAGCTCTTTGGTACGCACCGCCACCAATCCGGTTACGCGAACCGAATGCAGGATCCAGGCCAGCAACAGTGCCAAAAATGCAATGATGAGATTGCCGTACTCGTCCCAAATGCGGCTGAATGTCCAATTCCTCATCCACTCATACGGTCCCAATCGCAACAACCGATACAGTTCATCGACTGAGCGGTAGTCGGTTCCGACGGTCCAGTAGTGTCCGTCATCCGTTGGAGCCATCGAAAACGCGGAATAAACCACGGCCTTCGTGATGGCCGGAGGAGATGACGGCGCCGAAGCCAAAATCCAAGAAGGATACAAATCCGTCGAGCGGGCGCACGCTCCGTTGCTCGCTTCCAAAGAAGACTTCTCTCGCGGCTCAATCACACGATACAAAGCACTTTCCTCTGGATGCTTGTCCAAGTAGCGCTCCAACCAGCATTGCCTCAGAATAGCCACGTCAACCGTGCCTTCCCGCATCAACTCAAAACCCACTTTCAGACGATCGTCCGGTCCGGCAAAAACCACAGAACTGAAAAAACTTTCAAACCGATATCCTCTTTTGACCACCTCTCCCATGGGAATCAGGTATCCGGCGAAGCCGCCCGCACTGGATGCCGCCGCCATTCTTCCTTTCATGTCGGCAAAAGTACGAATATCCGAATCCGAACGCACGACAAACAAAGACCCTTCTCCATGATTGGGATCCGGATATGCTTTGCTTGCGAGTGAAGCGACGGCAACTGCTCCCTGA
>DXSO01000042.1:0-7236 GCA_019410445.1 Sutterella sp. | reverse complement strand
GTTGACAACCGCTTCGTTGGGAGAAGGTCGAGTAAAAGCAACAACTCCGAAGTGAATCGGACGAGGCAGTTCGACTGCCGTTGCATACGTCTCGGACTCTTGATTAAGTCGTGAGGCCAGATCAAGAACGACCGGCGCATCTTCATTTGCACAGGCAATCGCACAGATCAACGTACAAAGCGCAGCCGCGATGGTTTTGCTCAAGGACATATTGCTTGGGAAGTGGTAAATCGGAGTCAATTTTGCGCGAAAAAAATCCTCCTGAAAAGAAAAATCCCGCCTTGAAGGGCGGGATTTTTCTTTCTCATGCGCAATAACGCGGCTTATTCTTCAACAACCTCTTTGACTTCCACTCCATAGGCGTCTCGTGTCAGAGACTTCATATTGATGAGCACAAGCCAACGACGCAGAGTGCCGATAATCACAAAGGCCATCAAAAGCATCACCACGCACGACAACGTGGCCAGCAGCATCTGTCCGTTGGGCAGATACTGATTGACGACAAGCCAGACACCGGCCCACAACGTAATGAGCGTCATCAAAATGCCGGGAACTCCTGTCATCCAAGCATACTTTCCTTTATTCAGACGCAGCAGCACGGTCGTACCGATCAACAGCGTCACCGAAGCAAGAAGCTGATTGCAGATGCCAAAGAGCGGCCAGATACTCGAAATGTCACCCGAATACACCAAGTAACCCCAAGAGCCGGTAAACAGCACGCTCGTGATAATGACGCCCGGCAGCCAATCCTTTTGATTGAACTTGGGCGAAATATATCGACCAATCATCTCCTGCAGGAAGAAGCGACCGACACGAGTGCCGGCATCGACAGCCGTCAAAATAAACACGGCTTCAAACATGATGGCGAAGTGATACCAGTAGGCCATCAAATCTTCCATCCAAGGAATACGCGAGAAGATATATGCCATGCCAACGGCCAAAGAAACCGAACCGCCTGGACGAGCCGACAACGTTTCCTGTACTTCGGCTTCAAGCATGGGCAGATTCTGAACCTGCATGCCGAGTTCGGCAAACTTGGCTGCCGGTGCGTTGATGGCAAAGTAGTCGGCCGGAACAAGCACGCAGGCCGCAATCAAAGCCATGATGGCGACGAAGCCTTCGGTGAGCATTGCACCGTAACCGACAAACAATACGTCCTTTTCGTTACCGATCATCTTGGGCGTGGTGCCGGTGCCGATCGTTGCATGGAAGCCCGACAGTGCGCCGCAGGCGATCGTAATGAAAATAAACGGAATCACGGGACCGCCCACAATCGGGCCGCCGCCGTTGATGAACTTCGTCAAGGCAGGCATCTGCAGCTCAGGCATCACAAACAAAATGCCCAAGGCCAAGGCCAGAATCGTGCCGACTTTCAAGAAGGTTGACAAATAGTCGCGAGGCAACAGCAAAAGCCAAACCGGAAGCACGGAAGCAAAGAAGCCATAAACCGGAATCAGAATCGACATCGTCTTTCGATCGATATCGAGGAATCCGAAATATTCGGGATGCGCGGCAACCCACGGACCGGAAAGAATGCACAAAAAGAGCAGAACCACACCCAAAAGCGTTGCGCCGAGCACGTCACCTTTGCGCCAGATCTGCAGATACAACCCCATGATGATGGCAATCGGAATCGTTGCCACAACCGTATAGGTCGACCACAAGGAGTCATGCATGGCGTTGACGCAGGCAATCGACAGACCTGCAAGCGTCAGAATCAAAATCGCCAGCACAGCCCATGCCGCCACAAAGCCGGTCGTCGGATCGATTTCACGCGTGGCAATATAAGCAAGCGAACGCCCCTTGTGACGCACGGAGCAAAAGAGCACGACCATATCGTGCACGCCACCGGCAAGAACACAACCAATCAGGATCCACAGCAGGCCCGGCAGATACCCGAACTGAGCGGCAAGCACAGGGCCAAGCAGGGGACCCGCGGCCGCAATGGCCGCAAAGTGGTGGCCGAACAAAACAAACTTGTCAGTTTTTACATAGTCCTGACCATCGGCATATTTCACAGCCGGAGTGACGCGGTTGGCGTCGACATTGAGCACCTTGGCTGCAATAAACAGACCGTAGAAACGATATGCAATCGCAAACACACAAAGTGCTGCGAATATGATCGTCACGGCATTGATCCCGTCGAGCGACGACATGAGAGCTCCTTTGTCTTCAAAATATTTGTTGTTTCTTGCGGTCTTCAAGCCGACCGCTGCGGACTCGTCTTTGTCGACGAGACACGAATGCGGTGCAGTTTATGCACAGCTTTTGTGAAATAAAATCCAATAGATTAGCGATTACCCTAATAAGCTGTATAAAAAAGAGCGGTCTTAAAAGTACCGCTCTTTTTTGGGAATTTTTCTTGAAAAACTCTCGTTGATCAGATCAATTCGAACTCAATCATGCCGATGCCGTTGCAGCCGGCACGCACAATATCTCCGCGTTTGAGAGTCGAAACACCGGACGGACTGCCGGTAAAGACAAGATCCCCCGGCTGCAGTTCCCAGTAGGTAGAAATCTCAGCCAACACCTCGGCCACGGACCAAATCATGTCTCGGGTGCTGCCTTTTTGACGGCACTCGTTGTTGACGTAAAGCCACAGCTCCGAATCCTTGGGATCGAGCACCTTGTCAACACGCACAAGATGCGAGATCGGAGCCGAGAAATCAAAGCTCTTGGCCGTCGTCCACGGACGCCCCTTTGCCTTGGCTTCAGCCTGAAGATCGCGACGAGTGAGATCAACGCCTACTGCCCATCCCCAAACACATTGAGCCGCCTGCTCAACCGTAAGATCCTTGCCGCCTTTGCCTACCGCAACGACCAACTCCACCTCGTGCTGAAGATCCTGGGTGCGCTGCGCAAAAGGAATACGCGCCGTCTTGCCGGAATCAATCGGAAAGACCGCATCTGCGGGCTTGGAAAAAAAGCACGGCGTCGTTTTGCCTGTTCCGCCCATTTCCTTGTCGTGTTCGGCGTAGTTTCGCCCGACGCAATAAATGCGATGAACAGGAAAGTACACATTCTTTTCGCCGGAAACAGGCACAACGGCTTGGGCAGACGGAGCAAAAACGAACATTTGCAACCCCTCTAATTCGTACGGTTTGAATAGCAACACAAAATGTATCCCGCCTGAAAATTCAGCAAATCAGGGGGGATAGCGGAACAATCATCCATTAGGACTGGGATGTTTTGGAAGTCTCTGCACTTTCTGCGTCAGCTTGCGCGCAGGATTTCTCAGCTTCCTCAGAGTCTGTGTCGTCCTGGGCGGCAGACACATACTCTCCCGGCAGAACGGGATTGGGCTTGTCATTGATGAAAAGCCAGAGCTGATAAACGTAACCGCTCAATGCATACAGGCAGAAGATCGTAAAGATTGCCAATGACGGATTGCTCGAAATCAGGATGAACACCAAAGCACCGCCGACCATCACGATGAAGGGAGCATTTTTGAGTGAAACACCCGACTTTCCTGAATAAAACGGAGCATTGCAGACCATCGTGAGACCGGCGTAAAGGGTAAGCACAAAAGCAAACCACGGCAGACAGGCATCCAGGAACGCCGGCAATTTATTTTCCACGGCAAGCCAAACAAAACCGGCCAACAGTGCGGCAGCAGCCGGACTAGGCAGACCTTGGAAAAATCGCTTGTCGACCACACCGATATTGCAGTTAAAGCGTGCCAGACGAACACCCGCACACAAACAGTAGATGAATGCTGCCGCCCATCCCAGACCGCCGAGCGTCGACAAACAGAACTTGTACATCACCAGCGCCGGCGCAACGCCAAAAGCCGTCATATCGGCAATGGAGTCGAACTGTTCACCGAACTCGCTTTGCGTGTGGGTCAGACGCGCCACTCGACCGTCCATGCCATCGAAAAGCATGCTGAGCATAATCATGAGCGCCGCCAGTCCAAAGTTGGCGTCCATTGCCTGCACGATTGCGATGAACGCGCAAAAAAGCGATGCCGTGGTGAAAAGATTCGGCAAAACAAACAAGCCGCGAGAACGAACCTTGACAACTTTCTTTCGTCCGACCTCGATGATGCGCTGTCGCACGGGGCGACGACGACGAATTCTTTCAACAGCCATAGGATCTACCGTTTGAAACTTGGAATATTTTCAGTTCATCAATAAAACACCCGCACCTGACGGAATTTTTCCTTGTCAAATTCTTTTCGGTGCGGGCTGTTTTGCGTGATGGGAAAACTAGGAACTTACTCGTTCTTAGTCTCGGGTTTGGGCTCGTCGACAATTTCGGCAGGCTGAGACACGTCAGAGGCTGTCTGCTCAGTCGTCTCTGTCTGCTCGGCTTCAGTCTGTCCGCTTTCTTGAGCCGCTTCCCCCAGACGGGCAATCACTGTCTCAACACCAGTTGTCTTTTCCCCGATAGACACCAATACCTGAGCGCTCATGGGCAAATAAACATCCACTCGGGAACCGAAACGAATAAAGCCGTAACGTTCCCCCTTTTTCACAACATCACCCACCATGCGGTAGCAAAGAATGCGGCGAGCCACCAGACCGGCAATCTGCACAAAGCAGACACGCTGGCCATCATCGGTGACAACCGTCACGGCATTGCGTTCATTTTGTTCGCTCGCCTTGTCCAAAGAGGCATTGAGATACTGACCGTGGAAATACTCAATCTTTTCAATGCGGCCGGCCACGGGCGTCTTCTGGCTGTGAACGTTGAACACGTTCATGAAGATCGACACAAGTTTGGTCTGCTCACCGGTATAGGGGCAAACAGCTTCTTCAACCTTGATGACACGACCGTCAACAGGAGCAACCACGGCCTTTTCGTCGTCAATCATTTCACGTGCGGGATCACGGAAAAACTGAGCTACGAAAAGAAACAGCAGCCAGAAAATCGCGGCGACGAAACCGCCCACAAAAATCTGCACGAGCAGAGCGATCACGAAACTGATGCCCATGAAAGCCCAGCCTTCACGAGCAAAGAACGGATGCGGATAGATGCGTTCCAAGATATATGCTCCGTAGATTCTGATAACTGAACGAACCGCGTTTACATGCGGCGTTCAAGGTGATGACGAATCGTTTCCAACGCTTCGATCAAAACTGTGTCCTCGGCGTGATGCTTCTTGACATATTCAAGCGACCAGCACGTCTTTTCCCATGCGCGGCGATTGGCTTCAAGCTCACCGCGCAAAACCTGAGCGGCATGCTCCAAATCGGCCGGCTTGATGTCCAGAAAGTTAACGTCCGTCTCGTCCTGTCGCATTGTCATGAAATTTGACTCCCCTCAATACAGCAAAAAAAATCTTGAATTCCGGCTCTGAACCGGTGCGGGAAGTCGTCTTTTGACTTGAATGAAAGCACAAAAGGTTTTCATTCCCGCCGTCCTACAGAATTATAAACAGCTCGTTTAGTCGGTTTCGTCGTCGATGATTTTCTCTGCAAAGCCCAAGAACCCGGGCACTACGACGTCGTCATTTCCCGTCTCATCTCCTTGAGGCTTGCTCACTGACAAAATCTTGACTTCAAATTTCAGAGCCCAGCCTGCCAACGGATGATTGGCATCGAGCACGGCCATGCCTTCAGCCACATCCGTCACACGCCAATGCCGCCCATCGGGCGACTCACCCGGCACCTCGGAAAACACAAGCCCCGGAACAATCAGTTCCGGATCGCCAAGCGTCTTGACCGGCACCAATCGAATGGCCTCGGCATCAAACTCGCCGAAAGCATCCTCTGTTTCGAGCTGCACCGTGATCGTATCTCCCGCCTTTTTGCCTTCAAGAGCAGCCTCAAGTTTGGGGAAGATGTCTCCATGACCGTGCAGATATGTAACCCCCTCGGGTTCGGTTTCCTCCAGAAGATGTTTCTGCAGATCGAACATTCGTACGTGGATTCCCACGACGCAGTCCTTTTCAATAACCATTGGTTTTCTTTCCTGTTTCAATTCGAATTGATTACTTCAGCTTAACCCCTGCGGCGATCGGCATACGGATCGGGACCATACCGATTGTCATGCTCTTCACCCACCAGACAGCCGAGCACAAACCAGAACACGGCACCAAGACCAGGGATGAGGATGATCGGCAATACCCACAAACCGCTGCGACCGACGTCATGCAATCGTCTGACAGCAACAGAAACGGCGATCAGCGCAAGCCAAATCTGAAACAAGCCGACTGCCACCGTAACAGCATCCCAAGTTATTTCAGCCATAGAGGTCATGTAAAGCGTTGAGTAGAGCCATCCGCAGACGACCCAACTCATGACTGAACACAACAGCGCCGAGACCCAAAATACGCGGCGAGGCACCCGACCGGAAAACCGTACACTCAAAGCCTCTGTGAAAACTGAACTCACTTTTGCAGTCATCCCTGACAGAACAAACGGGACACACGCTCAAAGGCGTTGTCCCGCTTGAACTTAGACGCTCTTTCAAGCGCCGATTCCGATATTCCCGATTAGCGGGTCTGTTCGCCAATGAGCGTGATGATGCGAGGAGCCACACCGGTGGTGTCGGCTCGTCCATCTTCACCCGTGACGGTCACGCGAGTCTTTTCACCATCCATGCTCAGACGGATGCGGTAAGGCACCGGATCCACTGCTTTTGCCTTGGAGAAGAGATTGGCGAAGAAACCCTGTTCACTCTTTTTCTGCTGTTCGTAGTCCGGATCCAGATAATTGATCATGAACAGTCCCTGACTGCGATCACGATCCGTCACTTCGAAGCCACCGCGATCCAAAGCAATACCCACACGGCGCCATGCACGGTCAAAAGGCTCGTCAATCACGACTGCGGCAGGTTTTCCGTCAGCCCCCTCCTCAATATGACTCATCGGAGCATATTTTTCAGCGGCCAGTTGATCAAGCATCTTTTGTTCCTCAGGTTTGGCCTGGGGATTGAATTCGGTCTCGAGCATCTGAGCCAAACGGGTAAGCATCACAGCCTCAAGTTCCGGATCGCTCGGACCGGGCTGCCAAATGGTGCTTTCTTCCTGTCTTCCCTTGAGAACTTCCACCATCTGACGATGCGTGATGTAGATGTTGGTCGTGCCGTCCTCGGCTCGCTCCATGCGCGCACGGTATTGATCGCGCGTGCCAGTGTCGTAGACAATGTCAAGCGCCTTGCCAAGAGTTGCGCGAATGATGTCCTTGGGCAAATTGGCTTTGTTTTCAGCCCATTCGGTCTGGATGATTCCCGTGCGGGCATCCTGATACTTGACGGCCAGGCCTACGCTTGCCCAGAAGTCCTGAAGCA
>DXSO01000041.1:9853-11847 GCA_019410445.1 Sutterella sp. | reverse complement strand
AATTATTTGTTAATAAATAGCTTGTTTCTTATAATCGAGACAATCTATCAGCGTTATCGAAAAAGGCTGACGAGCAATGAAGCGGCATATTCTGACGACGCTTTTTCAGTAAAATCTTCGAGCATTTTTACGGTTTCCTAGAAATGGACAACCGCACACATTGATTGAGTGCCGGTGCAAGAAAAAAAGACAACGATTTTTGTGCCGGCTCCGATGTCTCAGACACCCGGTCAGCGGGATGGGGCAGCGGCTATCCAGCACGGGAGAAATTCATGATCCGCTATGGCGTATGGAACGGGGTCAAGTACGACAACCTGTCCGGAGGCAACGACGCCCCCGAAGAGCTTGACCTCAAAGCCCTCCAGAACTTCAATCCGGGCAATCCAATCGACGTGGTCATCGGCAACGCCGGTTTTCTTGTTTTTGACGAATCCATCAGTCTGGCTGGTGTTTTGCTTCGATACTATGAAAAAGTCTCGGAAGCTTCCTGCGGGCGCTGCACACCTTGCCGCACGGGTTCGCGCCTGATTGAGCTGGCTCTAAAAGACCTTGTGGAAGGAAGAGGCGGCACGGTTGACTGGGATCACATCTACGAATCTGCCGAGCAGATGATGCTCACTAGCTTGTGCGGTATCGGTCGAACTGCTCCGACGGCTTTTGTGGGAGCAATGAGGTACTTCCGCAACATTCTGTTTTCCAGTGCCAAGACGATGAGAGGCGACATGTTCGTCACCGTGACGGCCAAGTGCATTGAAGCCTGCCCGTCTCACGTCAATGTTCCCCGGTATATTGACTATGTGCGAGACGGACATCCGGAACTCGCCGCAGGGGTTTTGCTCAATCATTATCCGCTTGTGGCGACCTGCGGCCGCGTTTGTGTGCGCCCTTGCGAAGCTGCCTGCCGCCGCAACGAAGTCGACAAACCCATTGCCATTCGAGACATCAAGCGCTGGGTAAGCGACAACACAGGCGTGCCGATTCACGAGCTCTTCAAGGGCATGAAGCCCACGGTTGATCGAAGCAAAGCGCGCGTGGCCGTCGTCGGTGCCGGTCCTGCGGGACTTAACTGCGCATACCATCTGCTGTTGATGGGCTATCCTGTTGAAATCTTTGATAAGGATACGAAGGCCGGCGGCATGGCTCTGCGCGGCATTCCGCCGTATCGACTTCCCAAAGGTTTGCTGCAGCAGGAAACCGATGCCATTACCGAACTTGGAGGCGTATGGCATTACGGAAAACGTCTGGGCAAGGACTTTTCCGTCTCAAGTCTTTTCGATGAAGGCTACGCCGCAGTCTTTCTCGGTATCGGCTGCGCCGAGGGCGCGTATCTGGGTTTGCCCGGAGAGGATCGCTCGCTTGAAGGATACCAAAACGGCATTGATTTCCTGCTCGATGTCGAAACCAAGCTCTCGGAAGGCCAGGCTCCCAAACTCGAAGGTGATGTCGTGGTCGTGGGCTGCGGCAACGTTGCCATGGACTGCTGCCGTTCGGCCCGCCGTATTGCCACGGGCAAAGTGCATGTCGTGTACCGCCGTACACGCAGCGAAGCGTCGGCCGATCAAGAAGAAATTGATGCGGCAATCGATGAAGGTGTTGAATTCCACTTCCTTACCAATCCCGTGGCCATTAACGGAGAGGACGGCAAAGTTACCGGCGTTCGACTCACCAAGATGGAACTGACGGAAAAGGATGCTCGCGGCCGCCGCGGCGTGCGTCCTGTCGAAGGCAGCGAATTCGATTTGTCGTGCGCGACGGTTATTGCCGCCATCGGCCAGAAGGTTGAACGCGACGTCTTTAGCGAAGCCGACGGCGTACTGCTCAATCGCTGGGGCAATATCTCCGTGACTCAGGCTCTGGCTACAACGCGTCCCGGCGTTTTTGCCGGCGGCGACTGTGCGACCGGTCCGACGACATTGATCGGCGGTTTGTCGCAGGGCGAAAAAGCCGCTTATTCAATCGACGAATATCTCTCAAGAGGCTCGGTTGGCTTTACG
>DXSO01000041.1:0-9843 GCA_019410445.1 Sutterella sp. | reverse complement strand
GCGCTCCAGAATGGGAGAGATCATTCGAGACTGCAAACTTTTGGAAGACGTCGAACCGGTCACTCCCGTGCGCACGGCGCCGCGACAAAAAGTGCCGCATATCGCCGTTGAGGCTCGAGAAAACAATTTCTGCGAAGTTGATCTGACGTTTACCGATGAGCAGGCACGCAAAGAAGCTCAGCGCTGCATGCGCTGCTATCGAATCTACGCCGTCGTGACTCCGCGTCCGATTCCCGGCAACTACAACAACAAACGCACCGGCGGATCGGTGTTCTAACGCAAAGCAGAGACAATCATGAAAGCCTGGATCAACGATAAAGAATTCGAATTTCAGGAAGGCGAAACGATCCTTCACGCTGCCAAGCGTCTCGGCATCTTCATTCCGACGCTTTGCGCCTATCTGCCTTTGGACCATACTCCGGGTACGTGCCGAGTGTGCCTGGTGGAAGTAACCGATGATCGCGGCCGAGGTCAAGTCGTCACGGCCTGTACGACGCCGCTTACCAACGGAATGCGCGTGCAGACACGCACCAAGCGTATCCGTGAAATGCAGCGCTGGCAGGTTGCCTGGATCTTTTCGGATCACGATCAGGACTGTGCAAGCTGCGCTCGCCACGGCAACTGTGAACTGCAGGACGTAGCTCTTTACGTGGGATTGCAGCACAACGGCTGCAACGGACGTTTTACCGCCAAGCGTCTTCTCGATTGGTCGGCCAACGGTTTGGTGCTTGATGCCAATAAGTGCATCCGCTGCTATCGATGCGTGGAAGTCTGCCGTCAGCTGCAGGGAGTTTCTGCTCTGACGATGAACGGCATCGGCAACGAATGCGGAGTCGGGATTGCCGAAGCCAAACTTTGGGGCAACAGCGCCAAATGCGTCCAGTGCGGTCAGTGTTCATTGGTCTGCCCGACCGGAGCTTTGAGTGAAAAAGACCAAACGGACGTGGCTCTTGACTGGTTCTGTGATCCGGAAATCAAAACCGTTGTGGCTTTTGCACCGGCTGTTCGCGTCACTTTGGGCGATGCGTTCCAAATGCCTGCAGGCTCCAATATTGAAAAACGCATGGTCACGGCGCTCAAGCAGCTTGGAGCCGACTATGTCTGCGACATCAACTGGGCCGCTGACGTAACGATCATGGAGGAGGGCACGGAGCTGCTGCATCGTTTAAACGAAGGCGGACAACTGCCGATGATGACGAGCTGCTGCCCTGGTTGGGTGAATTACGTCGAAAAGCTGCACCCCGACATGATTCCGAACTTGTCGACGACACGTTCGCCGCAAGGCATTTTCGGTTCTCTGGCCAAAACGTGGTTTGCCCGCGAGCATGGAATTGATCCCGCAAAACTGCGATTCATTTCAATCATGCCCTGCACGGCCAAAAAGGATGAGGCAGCACGAGATCAGCTCAAAAAAGAAGGCATGCCCGACACCGATTTGGTGCTGACGGTTCGTGAGTTTGCCCGCATGCTCGGTCGTCACGGCATGGATATGTCCCGTCTGCCGGAAAGCGAATTTGACAGTCCGTTCATGTCGCAAAACACCGGCGCCGGAGTTATTTTCGGCGTGACGGGCGGCGTGATGGAAGCTGCCGTGCGAACGGTCTACCACATCGTGACCGGAAAGGAACTCGGACGCGTTGTATATGAACCCGCGCGCGGACAGGACTGGGTGCGTGAAGGCATTGTGGATTTGGGCGAAAAAGGCAAAATCAAGATTGCCGTCGTTCATGGGCTGGCCAACGTTGAGAAAGTCGTCCAGGACATTCGCGAAGGCAAGTGTGACTATCAGTTCATCGAAGTCATGGCCTGTCCGGGTGGCTGTATTGACGGCGGCGGTACGATACGCACCAAGAACAATTACCTTGACAAGCGCGAAGCGCGCACGCTTTCGATCTATCAGATCGACGCCAACCGCACGATTCGCCAAAGTCACCGCAATCCGGACGTGATTCGCCTTTATGAGGAATTCTTGGAAAAGCCGTTGAGCGAACGAGCCGAGCAGCTTTTGCATACCCAGTACAAAAACCGCAAGCAGCCGGAGATTCATCCTGGTATTGAGGAAATTTGGGACAAAGTGCGTCTGAGCTGATCGCAACCGCGACTCAAAGAAAGGGGACGTCAGAGCGTTAAGCCGACGTCCCTTTTATATATTAGAGCTGCTCGACATGAATGCCGGCGGCGCGAAGAAACTTCAGACCGGAATCGTCACGGTAGATTTCGTGATAGTAAACAGCTTCGATACCGCACTTCTGAATCAAAAGTGCGCAGTGCATGCAGGGCGAGTGCGTAATGAAAATACTCGCCCCGTGACTGGAATATCCGTTGTAGGCCAATTTGCTGATTGCATTGAGTTCGGCGTGCTGAACTTCCGGTCGCGTGACCAGTTTTCCATCGACTTCGTATTCGCAGCAATTGTCGTAACCGGTCGGCATGCCATTCCAACCGAAACTGATGATTGAGTTGTTTTTGACAATTACGCAGCCGACTTTGAGTCGCTGAGCGTAACTGCGATTGGCAGCAATCTGCGCGATCTGCATGTACATCGCATTGTCTTTTTTAATATCCATAAAAATCTGCCTCTCATTAAATTAGTATTTTTTAAGTTAGAAATTTAATTAATACTAAAAATCAATCAACCGAACACGCCTTGCATTTGACGGATTTCCAGCAGGTCAGCACCATAGTGTTCGGCCAACTTTCTCCAACCTGAAAAAGCGTGCATGAATTCTAACCGCATGTTTTTGGCCTCTCGAGCCGACACGCCAAAGTAACGAGAAACCGAAATGGCAGCATCGGCATCGGCTAGATTGAGCCCCGGTCGAATCGGAGTAGACAAAAAGCGTGCCGACAAAATCGGAGGCTGAGCACAGGGCGAATACATCGGCAGCAGTCGCCACCCCATCTCCGAGGGGGTGAACCAGAACTGATCCAAACGATCTCGATTGTTGCCGGTCAAGGCGTTGAAGAGCAGGCGGGAAAAAAGTTCCCGTAGGTCTGCACTTGGATTGGCTCCCGTTCGGTTGAGAATATCGGCTATATCAAGATAGGTCATAGGACTCGGACGAAGAATTCGTTCTCGAGTCTTTTCACGGCGCACCAGAGAGGCTGCCGATAAGCATAAAAGAGCAGAGCCGTCGCTCGAACGATCAAATCGACCCTCAGCATAGAGCCGCGGACCCAACAGTTTTCCTTCGACAACATTGAGTCCGCAGGCATGAGCCAGATCTCTTGTGACAGCCATCCATAAAGCCGAGCGGTACGGTTCACGAACGGAGCTGTGACGAACAACCCATTGAGTATTTGAGCGATCGAGTTTTACGACGCATTTGGGAATATTGCCGCCAAGTTCCATCGCGCCACGCAGCAGTGGTTCCAGAAGTTCAGAGCCGCGAAACGAAACCCCTGAATGCAGTGCTTCAAGCGCAGAGGTAAGGTTTTTAACGGCTTTCGTGGGTTTGCCGCTTGGGTCAAATTCAATCAATGGCGGAGAAAAAGTTGTGTGAAATCCGTGGGTTACCGGTAGAGATAGGGCGGAAAAACGTCCTAAAACATGTCCGCAGCCCATCCATATTTGACTTGAAGCGGGTGTGGATTCAACAAAATCAATTTTGATGCCATTTAAATCCGCTTGTCGAAGCAGCTTGGGAACCCATTTTCCCGGAGCATGGTCAGCATAAAACCCGAAAACACCATTTCGAGACATCAACACCGGATCGGATTCCGATGCGTCGTTGATTGGATAAAGAACGGAGGAGGTAAGCGGCAGATCGCCTCCGAGGGCGAAGCCGGAATTAAGCCAGGACTCGTCGTACCGAAAAGCCATTGTCTCAGCTCGAGTCGGATCCTCGTTAAGAACAAGCTGCCCGAGAGAAATCTGACGCTCACCCTGAGACCAAAAAAGAGGTAGCAACTGGGGCATAGCTTATTTTCCAGTTTTCCGAATTCGTTTCGGGAGAGCCTCAGATTCCAACGCCATGGCAAGAGGGTCGTTGCGCCCAATCTCAGAAAAGGGAGTGCCCAAATCAAGAGCCATTAGAACTGATGCATAGCTGGCGATCGCAACGCCGCCATTGCCATTTTCTATTTTGCACAAAGTCGACAGAGAAACGCCTGCACGGTCAGCCAATACATTTTGGGGGAGGCGACGCTTCAAACGAGCCACTTTTATATTGTGACCAAGTGCTATCAGTGATTCCTCAACAGCAAATGAGGGTCTCATATCTGTTTTTTCCTACTAGTTAAGTGATTTAACTATTCTGATTATGTTAATTATCTCACATTTTCGCATTCATGCCCAAAGACGCGAAAAACCGCAAAAACATGTCAAAAAATAACTGCTGCAGATTTATTATTCGTATTTTTCTACTTGTATAAGCATCTAAAACTTCTTTTTTAACGTTTAAGAGAAGAATTCATGGCATATTCAACTTGACTTAGACGGCCTTTTTCCTTGATTGAGGCTGCCATTCAGGAGTAAAAGTGACCTACTCACCTTTCCAAGCTCGAAAAAGTCATACCCCCCTGTAATTTCATAGACGAGAGCTATGAAAATTTGCTTGACGTGGTTTTCGAATAACAGACTTAATTAGTAGGCTATTTATTCAAAATGAGGCTCTGAAAACGGCGATCTTTACAAACGCATTTAAATGACCTCAAAATTTCTGCGGCTTATCAGAATGCGCTCGAGCGTCTTAAAATTGACCCGGTTAAAACTGAGATAAGCGACAGTAAAGCCATCCGTGGCAGAATCATTGACTCAACAATTCACCAATAGAGACACACATGTTCCGCAGGACACTTCTTCTTTTAAGCGCCGTCTTGATGCTTGGCGGCTGTTCATTTGGTAATTCTTCGCTCACTGGAAATCTGGCAGCTGACTATGTCAAGGGTTCGATTAAGTCCGTCGTCATGTTCCCCGTGCTCAATCCCTTGAAGGCTGCCGTCTACCAGCCGGCACTTCAGTCGGAACTGACTCTTGCCCTGCAGGAAAAAAACAACACGCTGCGCTTCATGGCTACCAATGAAGCACTGACTCGACTGATGACCAGCGATACCGCATTGGCCTCACGCAACGTCGCTGAAGCCGTATTCAATCAGACTCCGATCAACCAGGATGAGGTTAAAACCTTGTATTCCGTACTTGGTATTGATGCTGCCATCATCTGTGGCTACACCGCTGTTGATGAAAAGACTGTTGAGATGCCCGTCTATATTCTTGATCTGCGAAGCGGTCAGGTCATCTGGCACGGCGTTTCCAAGGGCTGGCAGGCTCCAGTGCCGGGGCAGGGGCGTTTTTCACCGGCTCTGAGCAAAGCCATGACGGATGGATTGGTGAATCTGCATAAGATTTTGCCCGTGCTCTAAAAGAGATCGGTAAATTCTGGTTAGTATTTTTCAAATTGCTATCTTAAAAAATACTAATTTATTTCTACCGTAGAAATCCCGTTCATTTCTTTGAACGAGATTTCTCGGTTGTGGTGGTCACATCCGTTTTTCCTGCCGTCAAAATGTCAGCGCTTAAAAATATCAACCACGAAAAAGCCGCACAGGTTCTTTTTGTTTTATTCCTGGCAGCTGCCCTGTGGGAGCAGTTCGCACCTCAACCTGAGCCGGGTTTGATGGAGTACAACCAGGCCAAGATGGTCATGAAAGCGGATCCTTCACCACAGGAAGCGCAAAAAGCCTGCAACTTATTTGCAGCTGCACTCAAAGCCGGCAACAAGGATTCGGCTTTCGGTTTGTCGGATTGCATCGGAAGAAGTCACAGCGGCACCGAATTGCAGCGTAACAGTATTCGCTACGCATTGCTGACCATCGCCATGGATGCTCGTCATGAGACGCGCAGCGCTCGCAACGAGCGTGACGAACTCGGTCTAACGGATGCCCAAAAGAAAGAAGCCCTGAAACTCGATGTACTCAAAATTCTTTCAGGGGATATTTCATCTTTGGATTTAGGCGGCATCGTTGTAGCCAAATAGGGCGGCACTGGTCACCCCTCTAATATATATATAGGGAGAACAAAGCATGTATCGAGATCCGTCGGAGTATTACCAACACCTTCATTCGCTTGCCGAGCCGAGCGGATCTGAAGTTCAAACAAGCCGATACATTGCACAGGCACTTCGCGAGCTGGGGTTGGATGCGCAGACTCAGGTCGGCGGACATGGTGTCGTTGCTGTGATTGATTCGGGTGTTCCCGGTCCGACAGTTTTGTTTCGGGCCGATATGGATGCGCTTCCTTATGAAGATGGAAAAGGGGGCATGATTGCCGTTCATGCCTGCGGACACGACGCTCATTGCAGCATGCTTTTGTCGGCCGCATCCGATATGCGGCGGATTGTGAAAAAGGGGATCTTAAAGCTCGTTTTTCAACCTGGCGAAGAAGATCTGACCGGTGCGCTTGCCATGATCCAAGACGGAGTGCTTGAGAATGTCGACATCGCAATCGGCGCACATATTCGACCAATTCAGGATCTCCCTGCAGGCTGCATGACCGCCAGCGTGACTCATGTTGCGTGCGCCACCGTCAAGGTTCGTTTTGTCGGGAAAACCGCTCACGCTTCCAGGCCGCATCTTGGCATCAATGCCATTGACATGGCTTCGAACTATGTCTGCATGGTCAATGCCATCAAACTTAATCCCAACGAGAGTTTTTCAGTAAAAGCCACTCGGCTTGCGGCAGAACCGGGTGCTACCAACAATCTCTGTGCGTGGACGGAGGTTACGTTTGACTTGCGCGCAGCCACCAACCCATTGCTGACCGAGATGATTGAGACCATGAAACGTATGGCTCAAAGTACAGCTTTAGGTTTTGGCGGCACATCCGAGTGGACGCAGATTGATTATTGTCCGGCAAGCGATTACGACCCGGAACTTATTCAAACGGTTCAAAACTGCATTACGTCGGTTGTCGGATCCGACAGACTTTATCCGGCAGTCGGCGGCGGCGGTGAAGATTTCCACTTTTTCAAGATTGCGCGTCCGTCGATCAAAACCGCGTACTTTGGTGTCGGAGTTGGAGCCGAACCGTCACTGCACAATCAGAACATGCACTTCGATCCCAAGTATCTAGACAACGGTGTTCGAGTCTGGCTCAACATTGCCCAAGCTCTTTTGGGATGATTGGATACAAAGCAGGGAAACCGTCTTAAATTTTATGTTGACAACAACGATCCGCATGCAGCGAAATCTGCATGCGGATGTTCTTTTTTCTCGTTATGCAACATAACTACTATTATGTTGAGTTGAGAAAAGCAGAATTTTCAGCGATTTTTTGCTTTTAAATGTCCTGCTTGGCCTCAGCCGATTGTTTTATTTTCAACCGGCTGACTCCGGATCAAAATCGGATTTATTTCAGCGGGCTCATTGCCGCCGCCAGGTGCGCACGCACGCCAGCCGGCATGGCTGACTCGTCCGGATTGAATTTGTCCGAGTGATTGTTGGGTGCATCCTTTACGCCGGCCGGATCACTGCCCAAGAACATGAATACCGACGGCACTTTTTGCGTGTAGAACGAAAAATCTTCACTGGCACCCGGATTCCAGTCCGAAATCTTTGCCTTGACGCCGTAGTCCACCAAATCATTGACGGTCTTGCGCGCGAGCTCCGGGTCATTGACCGTCACCGGATAAATTTCAATCAGCTTGGTCTTGGCCACGGCTCCGGCGGCTCGAGCCGTACCGTCGGCCACTTCGGGAATGCGCTCAAGCAGTTTGCTGCGGATGTCGTTGTTGTTGGCTCGAATCGTGCCGAGCATTGAAGCCGATCCTGACATGACGTTTCCGGTTTCGCCGGCTTGAAGTTTCCCGACAGTGATCACCCCCATCCCCTGCGTCAAATTCACGTTGCGGGAAACAATCTGCTGAAGTGCGACCACGGTTTGAGCGGCTGTCAGCGTTGCGTCAACGCCCGTCCAGGGCATGGCACCGTGCGCTTGTTTGCCTTCAATATCAATTTGAAATGCGTCGGCCGAATTCAGAGCCGTTCCCTGAGCCACCATCATGACTCCGGCAGGCGCTCTGGCCATCACATGAATGCCATACATTCGTTCGATATCGAACTTATCCAACAGTCCCCCTTCAACCAAGGCTCTTGCTCCGGAGAGCTTGGGGGTACTGCTCGTAAACGGATTTGAAATCGAGTCCCCTTCTTCCGCAGGCTGGAAGACCAACACGACTTTTCGAGGAACCTCCGCTTTGTGCGCGGCCAGAATGCGCGCTGCCGACAAGAGCATGGCCATATGCATGTCGTGACCGCACATATGGGAAACATCCGACTCCTTGCCCCACATCATGCCTTTAGCTTTGCTCTGAAAGCTCAGTCCCGTGTTTTCCTTGATGGGCAATGCGTCAATGTCGGCACGCAGACCAACGGCGTCTTTTTTATCCGGATTGATGACGCCGATGACGGCCGTAGGTGCATTTTTAAAGCCGACGATCACCTGATCGACGCCAAATTCCTTGAGTTTTCGAGCAATATAGGCCTGAGTTTCCTTTTCCTGATTTCCCAAATCCGGTGCTGCGTGCAGATGTCGGCGCATTTCAACGGTGTTGGAGGCTTCATTGCTGACGGCTGAATCAATCCAAGCGGGTGCAGCGAAAACACCGGCACTCAGGATTGAGAACGTGACAGCGGAACTTAGACGAAAACAATTCTTCATAAGGCCATCGAATCCCATAAAAACAGACTGCAGATCGCTGTGATTGTAGCCCCTGATTGTTAACTTGCCTGAAAACTAGGGGCTTTGCCATGGATTCGTTTCTTTTCTTTGGCAGTTCCCGTCAAACGGGATTATGCTGTCTCGGCACGTTTTCGACTGAAGTCTCTTTTTGAGGAGCCTCTTGTATGTTCGATCTTTTGCTTAAGAATGCGCACGTGGTTGACCCGCTCAACGGCATCAACGACATTCGCGACGTAGCCGTTGAAAACGGCAAAATCGCAGCCGTCGAAAAAGACTGCGGTTCAAGCGCACGTGAAGTCATTGATTTGAAAGGATATGTCCTGCAGCCCGGCATCATTGACAGTCATGTTCATCTCGGCACTATGTGGGGTTCTCCATTCGGCCCGAAAATGCTTGCGATGAACGGCGTGACGACCTGTCTGGACATGGCCGGCCCCCTCGAGGACATTCTCAATAATGTGCCGCAGTACGGAGCGGGCATCAACATGGCCATTCTTCAGTTTGCATCTCCGCCTTTTACTTTTAAGAGCAATGCTCCGAGCAAAAAGGAAATGGAGACGCTCATCGATGCTTCCCTTGAACAAGGTGCTCTCGGCGTCAAGCTTTTGGGCGGGCATTATCCCCTTACGCCGAGTGTTTCGTCCGAACTGATCAAGACAGCGCTGGAGCGCCGTGCGTATGTGGCCTGGCATGCGGGCACAACCGAGCACGGTTCGAACATTGAAGGCATGATTGAGGCCGTGGAAATGGCCGACGGCTACCCGCTGCACTTGGCGCACATCAATGCATACTGCCGAGGCGCTATTAAAGACGATATGCAGGAAGCCGGCATTGCGATTGATCTTCTCAAGAAAAATCCCAATATTTTCTGCGAAAGCTACATTTCTCCCAAAAACGGGACAAGACTTACCTGTGGTCCCGACGGCAAAATCCAATCCAAGGTTACCGGAAACTGCCTGCGTCACTTCGGTTTTTCGGAAGACAGGGATGGCGTACGCGCAGCGCTTTTGGCCAAAAAAGCGTTTGTCGTCTACGATGCGGGCGGCTACTCGGATTTGATGACGGGCGAAGAGGCTCTCAAATTGTGGGAAGCTGCCGACAGTGATGTGGGCGGCAGCTTCAACATCAATCCTCCGCTGCCGCGTATTGCCTTGGCACAGGCC
>DXSO01000040.1:11034-11950 GCA_019410445.1 Sutterella sp. | reverse complement strand
CGTAATGGGTGATTTGCTGGGATCGGTTGCGGCTATCGTTGCCGGTGCGCTGATTTATTTTTTTGGGGACGGTTTTTCGATTGCCGATCCGTTATTGAGTTTCCTAGTGGGATTTTTGGTTCTGCATTCCACGTACGAGGTGCTCAAGGATTCTTCAGCAGTTTTGCTCGATAGCGTTCCTGAGGGAGTTGATTATTACAAGGTGGGGGATGCGCTCAGCCGCATTCCAGGCGTATCAAGAGTTCATGATCTGCATGTCTGGACTATTGCACCGGGGCATGGCGCGGTGATGGCACATTTGTGCGTGCAAACGGGCATTGACTGGGAACGGGTGCTTTCGGATGCGCAGAAAATGCTCTTGTCAGAGTTTGGTCTGGAACACATCACACTACAACCCGAGTGGAATAATCAGGAACAGGATTCGGAATGCACCTTGCCGAATTCTGCTGATGGATGCGGTTGTTCCAGTGCGCAGTGCAAGCGCTTAGCTCAGTGATGTTCCCGGTTGTGTTGGTTGGGGAAATGAAATGTCTACCCTGAGCGCAGCTGCACTCGGGGGTTTTGGGCTGGATTTAGTTAAAATCGCCTCACTATTGAACCAGCGATTGTCTAATGTAGCCGCAGAGAAGCTTCTTCAGAAAAGAAGAGGCGGACGATGGAGGCTCAGCCAACCATGCATGAAATTCAGGATATTCTGATTAATTGTTCGCCTCGTGAAACACGCGTGGCGGTTCTTGTCGACGGCATTTTGGAGGATCTGCATATTGAGCGGGCCGCCAGTCGGGGACTTGTGGGCAACGTATATGTCGGTAAAGTCCTGCGGGTATTGCCCGGAATGCAGTCGGCCTATGTCGATATTGGGTTGGAGCGCACTGCGTTTCTGCATGTTCTCGATATTGAAGGAGCACGTCAGGAC
>DXSO01000040.1:0-11024 GCA_019410445.1 Sutterella sp. | reverse complement strand
CGTCAGGACAACGGCGAATATCGTCCGATCGAAAAGATGATTGGGGAAGGGCAGCGTCTGCTTGTTCAGGTGTCAAAGGATCCGATCGGCACCAAAGGAGCCAGACTGACGACATCCATTTCCTTGGCTGGTCGCAAACTCGTGTATTTGCCCCAGGACGATCATATTGGCGTTAGCCAGAAGATTGAGGACGAAGCGCGGCGAGAGACACTTCGAGAGCAGGTCACGCGGTTGAAAAAGACCGATGAAAAGGGCGGCTACATTGTGCGTACTTGCGCAGAGGAGTCAGCCACGGACGAGGAACTGCTTGAGGATATGCGTTATTTGGGCTGCTTATGGCAGGAAACCAGCAAAAAAGCCGGAGTTTCCCCTGCGCCCAGTCTTCTTTATGAAGACCTGTCGCTAGCCAAGCGAGTCCTGCGAGATATGGTTCAGGCCGAAACTCGAAAAATTGTTGTTGACAGCAAGGAAGTTTTCGAGGAACTCAAGGAGTTTGCTCAAACTTATGCCCAAGGAGCATTGCCGCTGCTTGAACTCTACAGCGGTGAGATTCCTTTGTTTGAAACACAACAGGTGGAGGCAGAGCTGCAAAAGGCACTTGAGCGCAGAGTGCCGCTTAAAAGCGGCGGCTATATCGTGGTTGATTGCACGGAGGCCATGACGACTGTTGATGTCAATACAGGGGGATTTGTCGGGAAGCGAGATTTTTCCGAGACAGTGTTCAAGACCAATTTGGAGGCAGCCAAAACAATCGCACGGCAGCTGCGACTCAGAAACCTTGGGGGCATCATTATTATCGACTTTATCGATATGCAGAGCCCGGCTCACAAGGCTGCTGTGCTTGAGGAACTGCGTCGTGCAGCAGCCAGTGATCGGACCAAACTGACGATTTCGGAATTCACCGAACTGGGGCTCGTTGAGATGACGCGCAAACGAACGCGCGAGTCGCTCTCGCATACGCTTTGCGAGCCTTGTCCGTTATGCGGAGGCAGAGGCGAGATCAAAACAGCGCGAACGATCTGCTACGAAATCATGCGTGAGATTGTGCGTTTGTATAGACAGTACGATAAAGCGGATTCTTTCAAGATTCTGGCTTCACAGTCTGTGATTGATTTTTTCCTGGAAGATGAGGCCTGTGCATTGGAATTACTCCAGAGTTTCGTGCAAAAACCAGTGCATCTTGAGGCTGAACCTGCATACACGCAGGAACAGTATGATGTACTCATCGGTTGATTGTGGTCGAAAGAATCGACAATGTCTGATCGATAGAGTACAAGCGGTATAATGCGCTTGGAATGGATCCAAAGGGCGGCTTTGGTTGAATCGCTTTGGATCCATTATTTTTTCTTTTTTCTCGGAAGTCTTCGTGCTTCCTTTCGACTCATGGCATTGAAAAAACTTCTGATGACCGTTTGCGCCGTTGCTGCTTTGGGTGGTGTTGCAGCCGACGATGCTGCTGCCCGCGAAACGCTTCGCGTAGGGACGGAACCCACTTTTGCGCCGTTTGAATTTATGGATACGGAATCCCGTGAATTCGTCGGCTATGACATTGACCTTATTCGCGCCATTGCTGACAAGGCTGGTTATGACATTAAAGTTGTCAACATGGGATTTGATGCTCTGATTCCGGCACTCAGTACGGGCGTGGTGGATGTTGTGGCCGCCGGGTTAACGATTACGGAAGAGCGAGCCAAGCGAGTGGATTTCACTGAACCGTATTACACGGCGGGTTTGTCCATTCTTGTTCGAAAGCAAGACGCAGAAAAATATAAGGATTTCAATTCCTTGGCCAATCAGACCATTGCTGTTCAAATCGGTACCACGGGCGCTGATAAGGCAAAGGATATTCCGGGAGCGAAAGTAACAAACTTCAACGCTACGAGCGAAGCATTTATGGCACTTTCAATGGGCAGTGCTGAAGCGGTTGTGCATGACCGACCGGTGCTTGCCTACTTTATGAAGACCCAGCCTCGTGTGGCTCAGACTCTTCAGCTGCAGCCTGTGATTGAAGATGCTCAGCAATATGGTTTTGCTGTTCGTAAAAACAATAAAGATCTTCTGGACAAGCTCCAGAAGGGCTTCGAAGCTGTCCGTCAGTCTGGTGAAGACAAAAAGATTTATGACAAGTGGTTCGCGCAGTAATTGACTGCTTGGAAGCGAAGTTTAGAAAAGCCGCGAGAAGCCGATAGAGGAAGCTCGCGGTTTTTTATTGTTTGAAAAATGAACTCGACTAACTGATTTCAGAAATTTCCCAAAAAAAAGACCCAACCAACACGGGTCAGGTCTGTCGAAATGCAGCAAACTACAATGCTCGCTTTCGAAGAGGGAGGACTTCGAAAGCGGCCCCTCGGGAGTCCGCCGCACAGGGAGGCAATTGAGGCGCAGATGCCTTATTGCGATACGTAATTTACCTTAGTACTAGGGAATTGATAATAGGGGTTCTCCCTAAGTTTCTAGGTATTTAATCGTAATTTTGTGATTTCTCAGTCAAAAGACGAAAAAAAGTTCAATGCGGCGTTGTGTAGTAAGCCTTTTGAACGAGAGAAGAGTAAGCCAAGAGATCAAGGAGGTTTTTACACAAGCGTTTTTGGAAAATTGCACAGGATGCAAGCAGCAAATGACTCAGGTTTTTCTTAGCGACGACAATACAACAGAAAGTTGTTTTTTTGAAGCGAAATTTAAATTTTTATAAGTCCTGATTTACAAGGGTTTTACAGAGACAACCACAAGATGTAGTAGAGTGTTCTTGCTGTGCAATCGATAACATGCGTTTTTTAAGCTTGCGTCCATTTGTTCAATTGACTAGACTCGGTCGTGCAGAGCCGCTTTTTTGACCGACTCCGAAAGACGCCTGAAAGGGCGTCTTTTGATCTTTGAGTCGGGCATATAAAGAGGCTTGAGATGTTTTTTAACAGGCAAACACGTGAAAGGTGCAAGAGAAATGGCAGTGGAAATTCGGCACATCATCAAACGAGACGGTTCCGTCAAAGACTTTGACGAAAAGAAAATTGCGCATGCAATTGCTTGTGCCGGCAAGGCAACGAATCAATTCGGGCGTGAACGTGCTGAACAAATCATGTCGACTCTTGTTATGCCGCGTTTAAAAGAACTTGGCGTGGCGACTCCGCATATCGAACAAGTTCAGGATGCAGTCGAACATGCACTCTACGAGGCCGGCTATTTCGAGACGTTGCGCGCATATATCGTTTATCGCGAGCAGCGTGCCCGCAATCGAGATGCGAAGAAAAGTTGGGTGGATGTTGAAAGCTCCATCAACGAGTACCTCAACCAATCCGACTGGCGCGTCAATGCCAATGCTAACCAGGGCTACAGTCTGGGTGGTTTGATTCTCAACGTGTCCGGTAAGGTGATTGCCAATTACTGGCTCAACTACGTTTATACGCCGGAAATCGGTCAGTGCCATCGACAAGCGGATTTCCACATACATGATTTGGATATGCTGTCGGGATATTGTGCGGGATGGAGTCTCCGCACTTTGCTGCAGGAAGGATTTAACGGTGTTCCCGGCAAGGTGGAAGCCGGCGCCCCGAAGCACTTTTCCTCGGCGACGGGACAGATTGTCAATTTCCTGGGCACCATGCAGAACGAGTGGGCCGGCGCTCAAGCTTTTTCCTCGTTCGATACGTATATGGCACCGTTTATCCGTAAGGACAACACGCCGTACTCGGAGGTTCTGCAGGGAATTCAGGAACTGATCTACAACTTGAACGTGCCGAGTCGCTGGGGTACGCAGACGCCGTTTACCAATCTCACGTTTGATTGGACATGCCCGGAAGATCTCAAGAACGTGCATCCGCTCATTGGCGGAGAGGAAATGCCGTTTACTTACGGGGAACTGCAAAAAGAAATGGACATGATCAACCGAGCTTATATCGAGGTCATGACCAAGGGCGATGCGAAGGGACGTGTTTTTACGTTCCCGATTCCAACGTACAACATTACTCCGGACTTTGATTGGGACAGTCCCAACGTGCTGCCGCTTTTTGATATGACGGCGCGCTATGGTCTGCCGTATTTCCAAAACTTCATCAATTCCGAACTCAAGCCCAACATGATTCGTTCCATGTGCTGTCGCTTGCAGCTTGATTTGCGTGAGCTGCTTAAACGCGGCAATGGTTTGTTCGGTTCGGCTGAACAAACCGGAAGTTTGGGGGTGGTGACAATCAACTGCGCCCGTTTGGGTTATCTCTTCAAAGGAAGCGAAGAGGCGTTGTACGCTCGCTTGGATCACTTGCTGGAACTTGCTCGCGACTCGCTCGAAATTAAGCGAAAGACGATTCAGAAGCACATTGATCAGGGGCTGTTCCCGTACACCAAACGTTATCTTGGAACGTTGCGTAATCACTTCTCTACGATTGGCGTCAATGGCATCAATGAGATGATCCGCAACTTTACCGATGATGCCGAGGACATCACCACGGAAAAGGGACGTGAGATGGCTCTGAGACTCTTGGATCATGTGCGCGCGCGCATGGTGGAGTTCCAGACGGAAACAGGACACATGTATAACCTGGAGGCTACGCCTGCCGAAGGTACGACGTATCGTTTTGCCAAGGAAGACAAAAAACGTTTCCCGGATATTTTGCAAGCGGGAACGCCCCAGCATCCGTACTACACGAATTCGTCTCAACTGCCTGTGGGCTATACGGACGATCCGTTTGAGGCATTGGAAAAACAAGAAGAGTTGCAACGCAAATACACGGGTGGTACGGTGTTGCATCTTTACATGAACGAAGCCGTTAGTTCTGCTGAGGCTTGCCGCGATTTGGTTCGCCGCACGCTGACTCGGTTCCGCTTGCCATACATCACGGTAACGCCGACGTTCTCTATTTGTCCCAAGCACGGCTATCTTTCCGGGCGACATGATTTCTGCCCGAAGTGCGATGCCGAACTCATTGCAGCCAAAAAGGCGAAGATGACTGCGGAACAGGCAGGATGAGAAAATTAAATTTGTCGATGTTTCCCTGCTTTTCGAACGGAAGCCGGGGATTATCAGGAGGGTATGAAAATGACAGAGAAAATTAATGAAACAGTGGAACTCAAGGACAGCGAGCGTCAGCCTTGCGAGGTATGGACTCGAGTCATGGGATACCATCGTCCGGTGCAATCCTTTAATATAGGAAAGAAGGGAGAATTTGAGGAGCGCAAATACTTCGTGGAATCCAAATGCGGTTGTGCTGAGCACAAGTAAAAGTCGACAAGTCTGACAGAAGCATTCACATGGCTTTCGATTTTGCGGTTCTGACGCCGGCTTCTGATTTGCGTGTAGCCGGCGTTACGCCATTTACCACCATTGATTTTCCCGGCAAGCTCTCGGCCGTTGTTTTTTTGCGAGGTTGCCCTTGGCGTTGTGCGTATTGTCATAACCGTTGGATGCGCTCCAGGCGTCGCCAAGAGGGCGATCCGACGTGGGAGTCGGTTGAGGCACTCTTAAGCAAACGCAAGGGACTACTGGATGCAGTTGTCTTTTCCGGAGGAGAGCCTTGTATGGATCCGGCGTTGCCTGCAGCGATGCGTCTTGTCAAAGAGCAAGGCTTTGAGGTCGGACTGCACACATCCGGTGCTTATCCTCGGCATTTGCAGGAGTGTGTGGGACTGATCGACTGGGTTGGTTTGGATGTCAAAGGCGATCCTCACAATCCGGAAGCTTTCGATGCCATTGCCGGAATCAAGGGAGCACATGAAGCTTTCCTGGAAAGTTTTCATGTGCTTAGAGAGGCTCAGATTTCGATGGAGGCGCGTACGACGGCACATCCGGATTATTTGAGCGAAGCGGCAATCCTCTCGATAGGTCAGTGGCTGAATCAAGCGGGGGTTAGTGCGTATGCGCTACAGATTTTCCGCAAAGCTCCTGGAATGGAAACAGATTTCGATCCTGTGCCGGATTCCTGGCCGAGTGTTCAGACGCTGCAGGAGTTAAATGAAATGTTCCCCCGCTTTACCTTGCGTCGTGAGTAGCAGGCAGAGAAGTCATTAAATCCACTTTTTTGCCGCTATGCATCAGGCGCAGCCCCCAAAAGACAACGATCAAGCAAACGCCTGTATCGGCAAATACGGCCATCCACATGGTGGCATAGCCGGCTAGAGCTGCGATCATGAAGCACAACTTGACTCCGAGAGCAAACACAATATTCTGAATGAGTGTTGCGTGGGTCAGTTCAGAGAGTTTCTTAAACCAGGCGATTTTGCCGATGTTGTCATCCATGATGGCGACATCGGCGGCCTCAATGGCTGTGTCTGCTCCTTTAATACCCATTGCAAAACCGATGCGAGCGCGACAAAGGGCAGGAGCATCATTGATGCCGTCACCGACCATTGCTGTCGGAGCCTGTTTATCCAAATCCTCGATTGTTTCTAATTTTTGATCCGGAAGCATCTCTGCTTTGACGTGTTCGATTCCAACAGCGTCAGCGACAGCTTTTGCTGCTCGGTTGTTGTCTCCTGTGAGCAGCCAAGGTGTTAGGCCTGCTTGTTTCATTTTCTGAATTGCTTCGACAGCATTTTTTTTGATAGTGTCGGAGACAGCAAAAACAGCCAAAACGCCAAACATATCGCTCAAAGCGACTGCAGTCTGTCCTTTGGAATGAGCGCTTTCGAAAGCTTGCATGACATTGTCGGCAACAACGCCGCGATCCAGGAGCCAGTTTAGGTTTGTGAGAAACAGGCGAGAACCGTTAACGAGTCCGGTGGTTCCGTGGCCGGGGATGGCCTTAAAGCCTTTAACAGGCAGCGTCGCTTTGCCCGAAGCCGTATAACTGTCGGCAATGGCACGACTGACAGGATGCGAACTGAGCACGGCTAAACTGGCGGCAAGTTCAAAAGCGCGCTGTTGATCAATGAAAGAGGTCGTCGAGATCGTATTCAGTGACGGTTTACCCTGGGTAATTGTTCCGGTTTTATCCAGACAGACATTACGGAGTGTGCGTCCGGCTTCCAGATAGACCCCTCCCTTGATTAAAAGACCGTGTCTGGCGGCAGCAGAGACGGCAGACACGATAGTTACGGGTGTTGAAATCACCAAGGCACAGGGACAGGAGATGACCAAGAGCACCAGTGCACGGTAAAGCCAGACATTCCAAGGTTCTGCGGTCAATATTGGACCGAGGATCGCCGTCAGAACTGCCAGAGCGAAAACGGTTGGCGTATAGCGCGCAGCAAAGCGATCAACGAACCGCTGCAGGGGAGCTTTCTTTTGTTCAGCTTGTTCAACAGCTCGAATAATGCGTGCGCTCATGGAATCCGATGCAATTGCTGTGGCACGGATACAAAAGGCGGATTCAAGAGCAAGAGCACCGGCCAGCACTTGGGAGCCTTCTGATTTTGGTACCGGCAAAGACTCGCCGGTGATCATGGACTCATCCATGGAACCGCTTCCTTCTTCGATCATTCCGTCAAGAGCAGCTCGTTCGCCTGGTTCGATGCGGTACAGCGCACCGATCGGCACCGCTTCCGCGCGCATTCTTTTCCACGTTTGTCCGACTTTGACCGTGACTTCAGATGGAGCGACGTCCATCAGTTTACGGATGGCATTTCTGGCCCGAACCATACTCAGATTCTCGATGGCTTCACCGATTTCATAGAGAACCATGACCATGGCGGCTTCCGGCCATGCACCTAACAAAAGAGCACCGATGACGGCTACGCTCATGAGTGTGTCCATATTGAAAACCAGACGCACTAGAAGAGAGGCACCTTTGATAATTGTTTGCAAGCCGGCCAAAACAATCGCGGTTGCCGCACAGAGCATGATGCTCCAGTGGGGAAGCGTTTGGGAAAGTTCAATGATTTCGGCTGCGGCAGCAAATGCAAATGCGATTGCCAGTCGAGTCCATGGAATACTTGAGACTGCCGGCGATTGTTGATTTTTGGTTTTGTTGGTTGCAATCACTGTTGCGTTGTAGCCGGCTGACTGAAGTTTTTCAAGGACATTGAAGCAGTGCTCGGCACTACTTTGAAAGGAAACCGTACGGTGAATTGAATCGACGACGCAATCCAAACCGATAATCTGCAAAACGTTCTGAATATCGGTTTGGCTGTTCATTTCAGGAATCTTCAAAGTCATGCTCGAGCAAGAAATTTCTCGAATTTCGTTGGCTTGCATTCCGAGTGACTTGATGACGGCCACTAGCATTGATGCGGTGACTGATTCGTGTTTGGGAATGAACACAGCTGTTCGCGACAATGTGTCAAAACGCACTTCCTGAATTAAATCACTGCCTTCAAACGCTTTTTCGATAAGCGCTGTTTCTGCGCCGCAGCACATTTCAGGAACGTAGAGCTTGATCGGAGAATTGGAGGAATGCATGTCGCAGAACCAAACAGAAAAAGAGCAACGACTACATTAGAAACCCCGTAGTCGCTATAGTGTCAAGAACTCGGTTTTCAATGGAGAAAAAATTGCGGATCGGAGAGTTGGCCAAACAATCGGGCGTGGCAGTGCAAACCATTCGTTTTTATGAGATGCAAGGGTTGCTGCCTGCTCCGCTGCGGCTTGAAAATAACTATCGCAACTACACTCAGAAGCACTTAGCCAGACTGCATTTCATCCGCCATTGCAGACTTCTAGACATGAGTCTAGAGGAGATCGACAAGTTGATAAAACTGGAAAAGTCGGCGTCTCAGGATTTCAGTGTCGTGCACGAAACGATCAGCGCTCACATCCGTGGAATTGAGCAACGGATTGAGCAACTTACCGAACTTAAGCAAAGACTTCAGGCGTTGGAATGTCATTGCACGGGAAATCATGAAGACTGCTCTTGCGGTATTTTGAGAGAGTTGGAATCGTATGCGGACTCTTGCGAAGACTGTCAATCTTGTCGCGAGTTTGAACAAGGTTGTGCGTGCAGTCGATACGATCAGAAAATTAAATAGCGTTGTGCGAATGCGGGCGATGCTTTCTTTTGCTAAATTGCAGTCGCTTCTTAATTTTGAGTTTTGAACTATGAATCTATTTGGTGGATTTGTTGGTTGGCTTCTGGCTGCGGCAGTGGTTCTTATTCCGACGTATGTTGTTGGTCGTTCGGCACAAAGCAAGCCTCCGGCTTTGACTTCTGAGCGCGTTAAAAGTGGCTTCGGCGGTCCGATGTGGGTTTTTCTTGCCGGACAGATTGGATGGCTGCTGACGCTGGTGTGGCAGACTGCTTACATGAGCAGTGAGCTTTGGTTTATGCTCGAGCGCAACTCTCAAACCATGCAGGCAGCTTTTGTGGCAATTGTGCCGGGAATGGTTTCGATTGTGGTCGGGATCTGGGTGATTTGGCAAGTTGTGGCGCGACGATCTCCCAATGCATTGGCATGCGCGGTGATCGGAGTCTGGATTATGGGGCCGTGTTCGGCAATGCTGCAGAGTTGGTACTTTGGTTTGGCATTGACAGAAGCAAGCCTGATACAGCTCTTTGGTTGGAGTATGTTGTGGAGTTTGTACTTTGCAATTTCTCCGCGAGCTGCCCTTACATATGGAACGCCTCGCGGAAAACGGATTGCTCAGGGGCTTGATCGGTAAATAACCTGCCGATTTAGAAAAAAGGCTGCGTATGGAAAATGGTACGCAGCCTTTTTTGGAGTACAACTCTCAGAACGTAACGTGATCTGGATCCAGTCCGGAAAAACCTGTTTGCGGCAGGCTGTCCAAACGTTGCATTTCTTCCGGAGACAGACTGAAGCTAAACAAGTCTGCGTTCATGCGGCGACGTTCAGGCGAAGTGGATTTCACGACGGCAGCAGCGCCATGTTGAAGGCACCAACGCAAGCAGATTTGACCGGTAGAGACATTGTGTTTCTGAGCCAGCTCAACGAGTACCGGGTTGCGAACAAGCGCGCCGCGAGCCAATGGTGACCAAGCAACAACTTGGATGTTGTGACTGCAGCAGAAGTCAAAGGTACTGGCTTGCCGGTAGCCGGGATGAAATTCGATTTGGTTGACCATCGGTGCAATTCGTGCACGAGCCAACAGGGGAACCAGATGGTGAGACAAAAAGTTGCTTACACCAATGGCTCGAACGACTCCTTGTTCGTACAGGTCTTCAAGCGCACGCCAGGTACCGGAGTTGATGCTCTGCCAGGTCATTGGCTCACCCTTGGAGGCAGGCCAATGAATAAGGAATAGATCCAGATAGGAGAGTTCCATTTTCTCAAGAGCACTCTCGAAGGCGCGCATGGCGGCGTCATAGCCTCGATCTGCGTTCCAGAGTTTGCTGGTAACGAAGATTTTTTCTCGAGGCAGACCGCAAGTCCGAACAGCTTTGCCAACACCGGCTTCGTTACCGTAGATGAATGCGGTATCGATATGTCGGTAGCCAATGTTGACGGCATCATGGATATGTTCGATAAGTTTCTCGTCATCCGGAATTTGCCAAGTTCCAAGTCCAATGCAAGGAATCTTGACACCGTTTGCGAGACGAAAGCCGCTAGCGATTGTGGGCAAAATGTTCTCCCTAATCTTTGAAAGAGCCAGGTTTCATTTTTATCGTTCGTTGAGTAACGGACTTTGGCTCATATTTTTAGGAGCGCATTGTAGCAAACACGCCAAAATGCTCGAAAGATCGAATTATTTAGGAGTTTTGTCTCAATTAAAACGCAAAACGTCAAAAAACACCGTCTTCTGGGTTGTTTGCCTTAGGCGGGCTTAAAAGCGGAGGTCTAAAATCCAACCCCGAAAGTTTTATTCATTGGATAGGCAAGATGCAGCAAGAACTTTCAGGCACCTTTCTTTTATTGATGGTCATTGTCCTTGTGTTGCTGGGGTTGATTTTGCGCCGACTGAGCAAGCAGGGTGGTTCTAAACCAAAACAGATTCCGAAAGGAAGTCCGATTCCTAATGAAAATCCTGCGCGCAGTGCAGTGAAAAAACCGCAGGAAGTTCAGGATTTTGATGCGGTTAATGTTCACAGACCCACGATGCTTGCATTGACGACTGTTCGCGACAATGCTGCGAGTCCGGAAGTTTTTATTCAGCGCGCCTTCAAAGTTGACAGAGAGCACTGGATGGAGATTGAGTCCACGCA
>DXSO01000004.1 GCA_019410445.1 Sutterella sp. | reverse complement strand
GGTTTGCATCGAAAGTCTATGTCACCATTCACATGGACAACTCCGTCAGCGTAATCGATGACGGCCGAGGCATTCCTACAGCCATTAAATTTGACGACAAACACGAACCGAAACGCTCGGCTGCTGAAATCGCATTAACAGAATTGCACGCCGGCGGCAAGTTCGATGACAACGGCTACAAGATTTCGGGAGGATTGCATGGTGTTGGCGTTTCCTGCGTCAACGCGCTTTCCAAGTGGCTCGAACTTAAGGTGCATCGCGATGGAATAACGCATGCATTGAAATTTGATCACGGTGCCGTTGTCGACCGAATCGTTGAAAAGCAGTCTGATCCGCATACCGGTGAACTGATTGAAGTCAGCCCGATGAAAGTCCTCGGACAAACCAACAAACGTGGTACCGAGGTGCATTTCCTACCGGATGCCGACATTTTCCAACCTGTGGTGGAGTTTGACTATGAAACTCTGCTTAATCGTCTGCGTGAACTTTCCTTCCTGAATTCCGGCGTCGACATTGAACTGACAGATGAACGTACCGCCCGTCATGTCTTGTTGGAGAGCGAAGGTGGCGTCAAAAGCTTCGTTTTGTTTAAAAACACCACGCGCAAGGCAATCCATAAGGATCCCGTCTACATCCAGAAGACCGTGATGCAAAAAAGTGCTAAAGACAGCACGAAAGAGATCCCGGTTTATGTGGAAGTGGCAATGCAATGGAACGACTCGTACAACGAGTCGCTTGCGGCGTATACCAACAACATTCCTCAACGCGACGGCGGTACACACGTCACAGGCTTGCGCGTAGCTATGAGTAATGTCATCCGCAAATACATTGCCAACAACGACATTCTCAAAAAAGGAGATAAATTCGACATCGCCAGTGAGGACATGCGAGAAGGTCTGACCTGCGTCCTCTCTGTAAAGGTTCCTCAACCTTCCTTTAGTTCTCAAACTAAGGATAAGCTCGTTACCAGCGAAGTACAGCCGGCCGTTAATGCTGCTGTATCAGAAGGACTTACCACTTTTCTGGAAGAACACCCTGATCAAGCAAAAGAAATCTGCAACAAGATTGTCACAGCTGCCCGAGCACGAGAAGCAGCGCGCAAAGCCCGCGAAGTCACTCGTAAACAAGTCATTGGAGGAGGACTTCCTGGCAAACTCGCCGATTGCTCAAGCAAAGACCCGGCAGCTAGTGAAATCTTTATCGTGGAGGGTGATTCTGCAGGTGGATCAGCTAAAACAGGACGTGATCGCGAATTTCAAGCCATTCTTCCGCTTCGCGGCAAGATACTGAATGTTGAAAAAGCTTCTGTCGACAAACTGCTGGATTCTGAACAAATTAAGACCTTGGTTCTTGCTTTGGGCACTCAACTCAAAGAAGACTTTGATGTTGAAAAACTGCGATACCATCGCATCATTTTGATGACCGATGCTGACGTTGACGGTGCACACATTCGCACATTGCTTTTGACGTTCTTTTATCGTCAAATGCCCCAACTGCTTGAGCGTGGTCACGTTTACATCGCCCAACCTCCGTTGTACGGTGTACTGACAGGGCGTCGTGGAAAGAATAATCTGGAAAACAAGATTTATATCAAAGACGATGCTGAAATGGAGCGATATCTTCTTGACATTGCTCTTGATGGTGCTGCGCTGTACCGCAATAGTGCTGACTTCGAGGCAGGTATCTGCTTGCGCGGTACAGAACTCGAAAATATGATTGCCGAATTCGAGCAGTCCAAGTCAGTTATCGAACGTTTGAGTTTGGTCATTGATCGCTCCGCTTTGTTGGCTATATCTTCCGGTATTGAAATTGATCTGACAGATCTGCAAACCGCTCAAGACTGCGCAACAGCTCTGGAAGACGCTATTCGTGATCCTGAAATTAAGGTCGTTGCCGAACACGATCCTGAAAAAGATCGTGTCCGCATCCGTATCAGTCACTACATTTACGGCAATACTCACACAACGTTCATAGAACCAGAGTTCCTGCGTTCCAACGAGTATCAAATTCTGCGTACTGCTGCCATCGCACTGAAGGGAGTCGTCGAAGACGGCGCTCGAGCAGTGCGCGGTGACTCTTCGCAACCAGTCAAGAATTTTGGGGAAGCAGTAAAGTGGTTCATGGACCAGGCCGAAGCCGGCGTCAAAAAACAACGCTACAAAGGCTTGGGTGAAATGGGATCAGAGGAGTTGTACGAAACCACAATGAATCCCAAAACTCGCCGACTGCTTCGAGTTCGCCTTGAGGATGCCAGCAAAGCTGACGACATCTTTTCGATGTTAATGGGCGATGAAGTTGAACCGCGTCGCGAATTTATTGAAGACAATGCGATTTTTGTGAGCAACCTCGATATCTAAGTGTCGATTCCCTAAAACAGTTGCGCATTGAACGATAGGCCTGTCGGTAAAATCAACTGACAGGCCTTTTTATCTAGATACCATGAGTACGCCGATCGAACAGCAAATTGTCATTGCCGTAAGTTCCCGAGCACTGTTCAACTTGGAAAATGAACATCGCATTTTTGAAGAGCAAGGAGTGGATGCTTACCGTACATGGCAAGTACAACACGCCAATGAACCTCTCGAACCTGGAACAGCCTTCCGTTTCATTCGAAAACTCCTTCGCATCAATACTCTTTTTGGCGAAAAACACCCATTCCGGGTCGTTGTCTTAAGCAGAAACACTCCAGAAACGGGACAGCGTTTTTTTAACTCCTGTCGAGCTTATGACCTTCCGATTACAGCCGGTGCTTTTACCTCTGGTCAATCAACATTTCCTTATCTGCAAGCGTTCGATGCTTCTTTGTTTTTGAGTGCAAACAAAGAAAACGTATTTACAGCAATCGCAAAAGGGCAGCCTGCCGGTCTCGTTATTCCAACTTCTCTGGCACAAACGGAAGAAGAAACGGATGACGAACTCCGTATTGCTTTTGACTTTGACGGCGTCGTGATTGATGATGAAGCTGAAAAAGCCTTCCATAAAGAAGGAATTCAAGGCTTTTCTCTGCATGAACACCGTAATCGTGATATTCCGCATCAACCCGGTCCGATGCACCGACTTTTTACGAAGCTCGGGCAATTCCAGGCTTTGGACGCCGAAAGAGGAAAAGGGGATCCCTACTTTAAACCGGTTCTTCGTGTTTCCATCGTCACAGCCCGAGGTGCAATGAATGAAGAACGTCTCATAACCAGTCTCAAAAGCTTTGGTATGAGTGCCGCAGAACTTTTTTTGATGGACGGATTACCCAAAAAACGCGTCCTTGATGTTCTAAAACCCCACATTTACTTTGATGATCAACTCAAGCATGTGGAAAGTACCAGTGCTACGGTTCCGAGCGTCCTTGTACCCTTTGGCATCAATAACTTCGTGCACTGACAAGCTAAGAAGGCACATCGTATGCTGAATCAATGGCATCACTTGCTTCAACCAATCAACTGCGGCCCAATGCATTTGAAAAATCGGTTGACAGCTGCACCAATCAACACAGGGTTGGAGAATCTACCCAACCTTGCTCTGTTGGCAGATTTTTATTCCAATACCGCAGCTGATGGAGTCAGTTTGATAACTGTCTTTTCTCCAGCAATCAATTGGCTAGCCAAACAAAGTGAAACCACAGTAGCTGCTTGCTCCGATGACTTCCGCCGCTATAAAAAAATCATCGATGCTGTTCGCGGTTTTGACTGTCGCACAGCTCTGCAACTAAACCATGTTGGTCAAGATGCCAAAAGCATTTTCCCTGTTTCAAGTATGTCCGGAGTTTCTCGGCACACTGGAAAAACATTTCATGCTGCACCTAGCTTTCTTATTCGACGAATAATTCGTCAATTTACACATTGTGCGCAGAAGGCTGTTGACGTCGGATTTGACGCAATCGAAATTAATGCCTCTGGACGGTCGTTCATTGCCTCATTTCTCAGTCCAGCAGTCAATCGAAGACAGGACACATGGGGAAAAAACCAACTTGGGAGATTTCGGCTGCTTTTGGAAATTGTTCGAAGCTGCAAAAAGACTATCGGCGAAACCAAGGCATTGGGAGTTCGCTTCAATCTCATTGATTTCTCTCCGAAGGGAGCAAATTGGGAAGAGGTTTTAAGACTTATCCAAATGCTTCGCATTGCCGGCGCTGATTATCTTATTGGGGTAGCTAACGGATTCGACGAACGCGTACCGACCCATTCTCACGCCATACCGGATGGCGTCTGGCTCTCTGACTATGAGGATTTAGCTCAAGCATCTGATTTACCCGTGTTTTTCTGTGATCCAAGCCAAGACTTTGGTGTGCTGGAGGAAATCAGCAAAAAACACAGTAACGCAGTATTTTCGTTTAGTTCAGCTCTTTTAGGCGACAAATCATTCATTCGTAAAAAATTAGGGATCATACAAGGCTCTATACGTCCGTGGATAGACCATCACGACTGTGGAGTTCCTACAGATGTTTTGCGAACTCATCGATTATTAAATCTCACCGATCCCCTGCAATTCGGACATTTTCCTCTATCAACAATCAAAAGTCCGAGGCCAAAAAAAATTGCCGTCATTGGAGGTGGTCTAGCTGGCATGCTTTTTGCCAAGATCGCAGCCACTCGAGGTCACCACGTCACTTTATTTGAGAAGAGTGACGCTTTAGGAGGCCAAATTCATTTTTTATGTAAAGTCGAAAAAAATAATAAGTACGAAAATTGGCTTAAAATACTGACAAATGAACTAAAGATAAATAATGTTAACGTAATTTACAACAAAAAGATCAATCTTCGAGAATTCAAAGAAACCCAAGAATTCGACCGCTACATTGTTGCCACAGGAAGTGAACCAGAAATACCCGATATTGCAGGCATTAACGCTTCCAATGTTGTAACTTATGAAGAACTTCTCAACGACACACCTGTTGGCAACAGAGTAGCTGTCTTGGGAAATGGGCGTATTGCACTGTTTGTCAGCCGTTTTCTACTCGAAAATAAAGCAGAAAATCAGTGGTCCGTCCAGTCTTGGAGAAATGCTTGGGGAATCGGATCCGTGAAAGAACACGGAGGTGGAGTGCTGGGGGTTGTGCCTGAAATTGATAGAGCACTCCGTCAGTTATATCTCATTGAGCTCAATCCGGAAATTACAAAAAAACTTCTGGCTAAAGTACATAATCGATGGGATCTGACATGGCTGCGCATGAGAGGAGCTCAAACCGTCCAAAACATCAATATTGAGCTCATCGATAATCATGCTGTTCGTATTTCAGATAGACCACATCGAGGCAATCGACAAACAATACGCGTTGACCATGTTGTTATCTGTGCAGAATGTACTCCTAACCTCGAAGATCGTTCCGGTTGTTTGCCAACAGAGGACTCTGTGACCGTGATTGGAGCAGCATCAAGCCAGCGTGGATACATGCAATTAGCCGACATTGTTCGCCAAGCTTACGAAAAGGCAAGCATTATTTAATTCTTGGATTAGTCCTCTGAGTCATCCACAGATACGAAAAAATGTCTGGGAATAACTTCTGACCTCTAAACGCATTCTGAAATTACCCAACCCCTCCAAGGTTTTTGGAGGGGTTTTTTTACAAAATAAACATTGCTATCCATTCTTTTTGTGAGTAACCCATTGAAATAAAAGACTTTTTAAGAAGTTTTTTTATTTCTTAGGAACAATTTTTTTGTGGATAACCTACATGTTCAATTTGAGTTGTGAGAGGGTTTAGAACTCTCAGTTATTCAAAAGAAATAAAAATATTTATTTAGAAATAGTCGTAAGTAGAGAGTGGATAAGTCTGTGGGTAACTAGAAAAAACACTGTAAAATCAACAATATAGAGTGTTGATAACTTGTGGAATAACCACTTGATTTTCCTGTGAATATCTTGTGGATGAGTGTGAAGAAAAAATGAGTAAAGAAAATTTGGTGAAAAGTTATCCACACCGATGGCAGTTGTTCTTGTGTTGTGCACAAAGTTATCCACAGGTTGTTGATTGTAAATCGGTGTATAACTTGAAAGTTATAACTACATAGAGAAATACAAAATCAAATGCACTGCTGTGCTACCATTAGCATGGTTTTTTGTTCGGTTCTTGGCTCACACGCTCACAGTACATATACGAACGGCTTTTATGTCCACTGCCACACTTTTGCCTTGGTTTGCTCCGCGGTTATCGCCAGGCATTTCAAGAGTGCTCACAAGCATCGGTCACAAGACGGTGCTGATGAGAGGGGATCAGATCGGCACTTCTTCTTTTTTCAAGCGGGTGGTTTTTGTTCAAAACGGTCTTCTCGCACAGGGGGTCATTAATCCTGGGACGAGCTCTCCCTTCATGCTGACGTTATCTGCTGCATGCAGTTTTGGAATTCCCACGCGTGCGATTGATGCATTGGATAACTTGCCGAGACGGTATTGGGCTGTGTGTCGGTGTGAAGTATTGACCGTTGCGCCGGAAATTTTTCTGCGAGTGGTAGAAATTGATCCGAGCTGGAATGAAGAACTTAATCGCTATGCAGTACGTCGAGCCTTCTGCGAACGTCTTGGTCTGATGGTTTGTCAAGCGGCGTCGCCTCAAGAAAGACTAGGCGTTTTTTTACTATCTTTGGTCAAAGCTTGCGGCACTACAAATATCGGTGAGTGTCCGAGTAAAAGTTTTGTTAGATTACCAACCGTTCCATCTAGACGGTTTATTGCTACGCTTTTGAATTGTCAGCTGGAGCAGATAGACTCCATTCTGAGTGGTTGGTTGCATGACGGTGTTGTTAAGATTTTTGACCGAAAATTAGCAGTACGAGCTGATTTATTGCAGCGAAATGAAGCTTGGTTGCAGCCGTTTTTGCAAATGCAGCCTAGTGAGGAACTTAGAAAACCTGCTTACCAAGCATTTGAGATCACGATTTAATAACGGATTTAATAACAATCGGAGAAAAAGGAATATGTTTAAGCGCACTCTTTGCATTTTGTCGTGTGCGGCCGCAATGACAACGGCTATGGTAGGTTGCGCTCCGCTTGTCGTGGGAGGTGCTGCTGTTGCGACTGGGGCCACTGTTTCCGCGATGATTGATCGACGTTCAGCAGGGGCCATCGTAAGCGATGGAGTCATTGAAAAGCGACTGAGCTTGGAAATTAAGGATGCCTTGAAGGAAAAATTGGGCAAGGAACCTGATGGCCACATCACTGTGACTTCGTATAACGGCAAGGTTCTTTTGACAGGGGAAATCGAATCGCTCAAGGCAAAACGCATTGTGACGGAAACCGCACAAAAGAGCTTGGATGTCAAAAGTGTCGTCAATGAGTTGGCTGTACAGGAAAGTGTTGGTTGGCTTCAGCGTATGAAGGATTCCAAACTTGCCACTACTGTGCGCTCCCGTATGGTGATGGAAGACAACGTGTATCTCAGTCAGATGAAGGTTGTCGTTGACCGTGGCATCGTATACATCATGGGTATCGTAACACCTCAGGAAAATACGATTGCAATGAATGTAGCAGCTCGTACCAGTGGTGTTTATCGGGTGATTTCTGTGTGTGAGGTGATGTCTGCAGAACGTATTGCTGAGCGACTGAAGTTGATTGAAAAGGAAAATAAAGCAGCTGCTGAGTCAGGGCAGACGCTGTAATTAATTTGTAGAGCGCATTAAAAAAAACAGGATTCTGATGTGTGTCAGGATCCTGTTTTTGTATGAAAGCAAGAGTTAAACGCTTTAAGGAGTGCTTGCGATTATCGCTGAGCATCTTCGGAAGCGTGATAACTTGAGCGTACAAATACCCCAGAATGAACTTTGTCAAATCCCAGTTCCAATGCGAGCAGTTTCCAGTGCTTAAACTCATCTGGAGATACGTAGCGTCGCACCGGTAGATGTGCTTTGGATGGAGAAAGATATTGTCCAATAGTGACTCGACTTACTCGATGAGCTCGTAAATCTTTCAGAACATTGATGACTTCTTCATCGGTTTCTCCCAATCCCAACATAAGTCCGCTTTTTGTTGGAATGTGCGGATTTTTTTCTGCAAAGCGTTTTAGTAGGGAGAGCGAACCAGAATAAGAGGCTCCAGGTCTTGCAACTCGATAAAGACGAGGAACAGTTTCAATATTGTGGTTGAATACATCCGGAGTGGTATTGGAGAGTATCTCCAATGCAAGATTTTCTTTTTTCTTGAAATCGGGAACCAGAATTTCTATTTCAATTCCAGGAATCAATTTCCTTAGCTCTGTGATAACGGCGGCAAAATGCCCAGCTCCAGCATCTGGAAGATCATCTCGATCCGGACTAGTGATGACGGCATATGAAAGCTTCAAAGCTTTGATTGCTTGAGCAAGTCGTAGGGGTTCATCAGCAGACGGAGGCTGAGGAGTGCCGTGTGCCAAATCACAAAAGGCACAACGGCGCGTGCAGAGTTCACCAAGAATCAGAAATGCAGCAGTTCCGTTTGAAAAACATTCGGAACGATTGGGACAATTTGCTTCTCGACATACCGTTGAAAGCGAATAGGAGGAAAGAATATGCCGAACGGCATCCTCAGAGCCGCCTGATACAGAAGCCCTCACTTTCAGCCAACTGGGTTTGCTCAGAGTCGTAGTGACACCTGAGATCGCTTGACGCGAAATCGGGAGAATTTTTTTAAATCCGCGCTCTTCTGTCAAAGAAAACCTCAGAATAGAAGAATGCTGACAATTCCGCCGATTGTCAGACACAGAGAGAAAAACAGTTCCAGTTTGACTGTACCAAACATAACTGCATTAAGTTCATTGCCATCACGTAAAGGAAGTTCGGCAACCAATTTGATACTTTTTGGCAAAGCCAAAAGACACAGTGCCAGACCAAAAATGGATGGATTCAAGACAATAGCGGCAGCGATGATCAGGTAAGGGACATAAATTAATGCACTGTAGACTCCGATCATGGCTGGTCTTCCAAGCAGCACTGCCAAAGTTTTTCGCCCGACCTCTTTGTCGTGTACTGCATCACGATAGTTGTTGACAGCAAGAACAGCTGCCGCAATGCAACCTAAAGCTGCGCCGCTTAAGAGGGCTTCCGGTTGCCATATTCCTGTTTGCAGATATGCTGTGCCGGAAACAGCGACGATTCCGAAAAAAAGAAAAACAACGAACTCTCCCCAAGGGGTGTAAGCAATAGGCTTAGGTCCTCCCATATAAGCGTAAGCGGCTGTTACGGAGGCAATGGAGATTGCCAGCATGATCCAACCACCGACATAGATGAGGAAGATCGTATCAAGTGCCACAATACCGATGAGGATTCGGATCATTCGTTCCACTTGAGCCACAGTGAGCCAACCGTTAGCAGTGGCTCGCGGAAGCCCTTTGCGGGTTTTGCGCTCGGCCTTGCGTTTGGTATAACCCGCATCATTTTCCATATTGCTGATGGCTTGTAGCAAAAGCGATAGGCTGAGTGTTGCCAATGCAACGATGAGGTCAAAGGTATGCGTGACGGCTGCGCTGACAGCAAGTCCAACCAGTACGGGAGCAGCGGCGATACCCAAAGTTTTTGGGCGAAAACTTGCGCACCAAGCGGCAAAACTGCCAGGAGTGATGTTTGACAAAGATGAAGTATTTTCTTCAGTCATGATGGTTTATGTTTGACGCAATGGATAGCGCTTTTAGCAAGTTCAAACGGTAATCGGTCTTAACGTCGTGCAAATTGACTCGAGTTCCTAATAATGAAGCCATGTCAGTCATCCTCAGGCCAGAGTAACCGCATGGAGCGATGCGTCGAAAACCGCTCAAATCCATGTCAACGTTAAGTGCGATGCCGTGGTATGAACATCCTCGTGAAATACGAATACCGATGGATGCGATTTTAGCGAGCCCTTTGAATTCACCAATGCCGCCATTTAGATGAACATAAACTCCAGGGGCGTGAGGATGAGTAAAAGCGGCGATGTTGTAGGCGGAGAGTGTTTCAATGAGAGACTGCAGCAACAGATGGACGTATGACTTTACAAAAAGTCCTCTGCGTCGAAGATTTAAAAGGGGGTAAACGACCATTTGCCCTGGGGCATGGTACGTAATGTCTCCGCCACGCTCAACAGAGATCAGTGGTACGGTACCAATATGATCAGGGCGCTGCACGGTATCGCGTCCGGCCGTATAAATGGCAGGATGTTCAACAAACCAAATTTCGTCAGGTGTCAGAGGTGTTCTGATTTGAGTGAAAAGGCGCATGGCCTCACAAACGGGGAGATAGTCGGTGAGACCTAGATCGCGTACAACCGGAGAGGATGTCGTCACAGGACTATTTTCACAAGAGGATGAGATGTCAGCATCATGTAGATGCTGTCGAGCTGCTGACGGTTGGTTGCATGAATGGTGACGGTTAACGCCGTGTATTTGCTTTGGGCTGATTTACGCTCTGTAATGCTTGCGGGATCAAAATCGGGGATTAACTCCCTGACGGCTGCTCCGATGGTTTCTGCAAAGTGAGGCGAGGAAATTCCCATCACTTTGATGGGAAAATCGCAAGGGAACTCGATTAAAGAGTCTTGCTCCTGAACAATGACTTTTTCCGCGTTTTGGACATTGTCAGCGAGAGAGATTTTGGATTTGCTTTCGTTGTTCATGAGTCAAAAACTAAGGTGAAATTGATGGGTTTTGTGTTTCTATTGGTTGAGTCGCGGGGGAAGGTTGATTGTCCGCAGGCTTTATTCGTAAACGAACAGAATCCACAAAGCGACTCAGAAAACTTCCTGGGCCAACATCATGCATAGCCACGAGATCAAAATCGTCAATATGCTGGTTTAAAAAGTAAACGCGCAACCTGCCGACGACTTCTCCAGCTTTAATTGGAGCTATTGCCGGGGACATATATTCGAACTGTGTCGAAAATCCTCCCATACCACGAGCGACAATGTCTTGTCGTTTGACGGTAACCCAAATTTCTTCAGAACTGCCGACTTCGAGTTTTTCTCGATTGCCTTTCAGAATGTCAATTTTGGTAACCTGGGTGTTTGCAGAGAAAAGTCTCAGGGTCTCGTAATCTAATCGCCCGTACTGCAAAAGCGTCTGTACGTCAGCTGTTGTCAGATCAGCATTTCGACCGCCTAACAAAACGGCGATGATATCGCGAGCCAGAATCGTTTTGTCGCCATCTCTGTGCCAACTACCGACAACGGATGTGTTGTTGGCATTACTCATTACGCCGTTGATTCCGGACCCTCGCCACAGGAGCAAATTTCGATTTCGTAAACTATGGGTTGTAAATACGAATTCTTTTTCAGAGAACCACAAATAGGCCTGAGAGAATTTCTTTTTGAAAGCAGCAGCCAAAAGCGCAAGGTCATGTGCGCTCATACGGTTGTCGGCATTTTCAATTGGGGACACGTATCGACTTTGTGTCAGGCCTAATGCTTGAGCAGTTTCGTTCATGCGTTGAACGAAATTATTGCTCGAACCAGAAATGTGTGAGGCGATGGCCAATACAGCATCTTCGGCTCCAGTTACGGCAACACCGTGCAACAGACTTCTCAATGAGTGAGGTTCGCCGGGAACAAGGTAAAGTCTTCTGGAATTACTGGAACGTTGCACATCTGCTGCGGAAATACTAACAGGAGCGTTGAGTGCTTTTTTATTTCCAGCTACGGCATCAAGTGCGGTGTAGACCACCATGAGATGCACTAATTCGCCGGGATTGAACGCCTTGTCTTTTTCATGTGAACTCATCACAAAACCACTGGTACCATCCATCAGAACCCAAGCGCTTGGCGAAGAGGTCAGAATCGGCCCTTTTCCTGTGGCATAAACCGCAGGAAAGGCCGTAAGCAGGCAAATAAAGCCAAAGAGAGTAATGAATCGATTACAGAGAGTTCGCATGTGGCGATTTTAACGAGAGCTCTATTAGATAAGGGCAACGAATTGTGAGAAAACGCGGCTTAATTGAGGCAGTTTTTTGGCAAATACGTGATTAGTTGCAGGGATGACATCAACAGTCAGATTATTGAAATTAGCCCAAGATAGCACAGAGTTTAAGGAGGCTAATTCATCGTTTTGAGCATGCACGACAAATGCCGGACAACCCGGGTGCACGATGTCGAATTTGTGTACGGCTAGGCCGGCATAAATCATTGCGGCAGGTTTGCGCACTTGTGCAGCAAGACTCATCACATAGGTACCGAAGGAAAAACCTCCGAAGATCGCACGTCCGCCAATAGGAAGCATTTCCGCAACCTCTCGCATTTCAAACACAGCATCGATGACTCTTAAAAAGTCGGCGGCTTCTCCTGGGCCTGCGTTGTATTCGCCTTCGCTGCGGCCGGCGCCTCGGCAATTGGGGCGCACGACTAGCCATCCTCCAGAAACCAATGCTTTGGCCATAGTGGTGATGACTTTGTGATCCTTGCTGCCGCCCTGCGTGGTGATCGGATGAGCTAGAAAGGCAATGCCTTTGGTGCAGATATCGGGAAAATCAATATCAAATTCAATTAAACCGGCTTCACCAGCGGTTTGTGTAGTATGCGTTCTGGTCATTTCTCAAAATATTCTGTGAACTGGTCTGGACTATGCATTGTAATTGTTCCAATCAAAAGCCTTTTGAAGAGGCTTTGCGCTTTCGAGCCAGTAATCTTTTAGCTTTTTGGTTGGGAGAAACCGGAAGTACCAATGACGAGGGGAAAGCACTTGTTCGACAGGCAACTGAGAATGTGGCGGCTGTGATTGTTGCGGATCACCAGAGCACGGGAAGAGGGACACGAGGTCGTGTTTGGAATGCCCCGGCAGTGTCGTTGCTTCTGACGGTCATTGTCCCTTTGCCGGTTCAGATTGTGGATTTTTCAGGCTTGTCATTGGTTGTCGGGGCGACTTGTGTGCAGGTGCTCAAAAAAATTAATCCTTTGGTGCGTCTGAAATGGCCAAATGACCTCTGGATTGGGGATGGCAAAGTAGCGGGAATCCTATGCGAACTTGTTCGTAACCGAAGTCGTCGTCTACATGCAGTGGTGGGGATCGGCGTTAATATCTGTCTCGGTGAAAGTTCGTTTATGACGGATACTCCCGTTTCAGCTTTGGTTGACTCGTTTCCCAATTCTTGGTGTGAACAGAAGTTTCGGATTGAAACGGCGGCGCATCTGAGTGTGGAGATCGAGAAAGTTTGTCGGAAATTCGATTCTGATGCGCTTTTATCGGTGCGTGAGCATTGGACGAAATTGGATGCTTTTGCCGGACGTAAAGTTCTTTTGACTCTGCCGACGGGAGAAAGCATCGAGGGGCAAGTAACGGGAATTGGTATGCGGGGGGAGCTTTTATTTGCTGATACAAAAGGGCAAGTGGGAGCTTTTGCAGATGCACGCATTCGACCACTTGCAACGGAATAGAGAAAGATTGTGACTGCTTTGCTTTTGGATCTTGGCAATACGGCGCTTAAATGGGCAACTTCCGACAAGCCGGAAGAACCGCATGCCTACGTACATTGTGGCAATGATGTCGTTCCTGATGAATTGCTGCACAAATGGCTTAACCTCAAGCCAGAACGCGTTGTCGGATGCATGGTGTCAAGTGAAAAATTCGCTTTTAACATCACTCGTTTTTTCAACTCTCATGGAATTAAGTGGGATTGGCTGCATTCAGAAAGAAGTTTTCAAAGTGCATCGCTGACCATCATCAATAAGTACGATAACTACGAACAATTGGGCAGTGATCGTTGGCATGCGGTGATTGGGGCCGCGTCTCTTTATCCGGGGCGACCAATTTTGGTGGTGCATTTAGGGACGGCAACAACGGCGGATGTTTTGGTTCCGGAAGACGAGACGACCCAGGCGTTTATAGGGGGTCGTATTTTGCCTGGGCCATCGATGATGACCGAAGCATTGTTGACCAAGACGAGGTGTCGCCCTGGGCGTATCGGTGTTCGTTCGGATTTTCCAACGAATACGGCCGATGCGATTACAACTGCTGTTCTAGAGGCTCATTTGGGTATTGTGGATCGATCGTTGGCTAGTATTCGACGATTAGGCTTTGAGGATCCATGTTTGCTGTTTGCTGGTGGTGCGGCTCCATTGTTTGCTCCTTACATCATGCAGGAATATCCACAGGCTGTAATCAAACACAATCTCGTGCTGAGAGGATTGGCAATGCGTGCCAAAGTGCGTTAAAGCAAGACGGAGTCTTTTTCGGTGCGCTATTTCATCCATTTCGTACTTTTATTGGCATTGGGAGTTTGCGGTTGGTTTTTGTATGACCATTCGCAGCAGCCGACAAGTGACTTGGTATCACAAGCTCGACTGGACGTGCGAGTGCCGGATTTTTTGCGTGCGACTATCCAAGCTCGAAAAAATGATGAAGTGGCAAAAATTTCTGGGACTCCTGTTGATATGGACTGCTTTGTTTGGGGGCCGTTTGACGAGAAGCAGATTGTTTCGGTTCAGAAAGTACTCAGACACAGAGATTTGCTTCAATCTGCAGAGATTTCAGATCGTTTTCTGCCAGATCGATGGATCGTTTATCTAGGACCGTATGACAACGACATTGCTGTCAGAGCCTTTGTCAAACAATTTCAGCAGCAGGGGTACCGCAATGTTCGCCCGATTTTGAGAGGCGCACTGTCTTATGGAGTGGAAGTCGAGACGTTTGATAGTCAAGAGCAGGCACTTCGGTGGATGAAAAGTACCCAAGCACCAGATGTCCAGGGGTTAAGGGTAACCAATCGCTTGGGAGAGCCGTCGGATCAAGTGGATTTGATTTTTCGAAATCTGACAGCGGACAAGCGACAGGTACTATTCTCCATTTGGAAGAAGTGGAAGGGAACGGAAATCCAGAATTGCGGTTACTACCGCCAGTAGGCGACATCGGTAAAGAAAAAATGTCGCTGAAATTTCCTGTTAATTGATTCGTACGGATTCAAAAAAAAGGAAGCGGTTCGAAAACTCGAACCGCTTCTTGCAAGCTAATCCTCTGAATCCAACTTTTCAAGAGAACTGAGCAACGAAGGAAGCTTCGCGAGCATCTCTTGGGCTTTTCTGCGCCTTTCTTCGAGTACTTCCGGTGCGCAAGTTCTCAGACGAGGTGACCAAATTGAGTCAGGGAAAAAAGCGTCGTCTTTGTAGCGGGCAATGACATGCCAGTGCACGTGCGGAACCATGTTACCGAGACTAGCGAGGTTGATTTTGTCCGGTTGCATGGTCTCAAGCATGCACAATTCGCACATGCGGATGGCTTTGCGCACCATCGTGCTTTCTTCCGAGGTCAAATCCACCATCTCGGCGGCATGACGCTTGACGATGACTCGAACAAAACCAGGTAAATCTGCATCGGAAGCGTCAATCACGCGAATGAGTTTGCCGCGCCAAATGACGCGTTCATTCGCAGGATTGCAGAGAGGACAGTTATTTGTCATATACGTATCGAGGGAATCCCCTCAGTCTGAAAAAAAGACGAGGATTATACGAGAACTTTTTCGATGCCTTCGGATGTGGCTGACGTTACAAAGCGAGACAACCAACCGTTGCCGAGCTTGAGTTTGGCCAGTTCAACAGCGAGAAACTCTGCCTGTGTTCCGGTTGAATCTGCATATCGGCTGATACCCTGTAAACAACCCGGGCAGGTAGTGAGAATTTTGACTGCACTGCGATCACGTTGAGCACACAGCATATTTTTTACCTTCAGGATGTTTTCTTCCTTTTTAAAGCGTACTTGGGTTGCAATGTCGGGGCGTGCTACCGCAAAAGTCCCTGATTCTCCGCAGCACGATTCGGTTAGAAGCACGGAACTTCCATCGGCTGGTTTGAGAATATTGTTGACAACCTTGACCGGAGAAGGGGCTGCAAAAGGTGTATGACACGGATCGTGATACATGTAGTGCATGTTTTCCGATCCTTTGACGGATATGCCTTTTTCTGCCAAATATTCGTGGACATCCATTAAACGGCAACCAGGGAAAATTTCCTCAAAATGATAATCCTTGAGTTGTTTTAAGCAGGTTCCACAGGAAACCAGAACCGTTTTGATGTCGAGGTAGTTAAGCGTGTTGGCTAAACGGTGGAACAGCACACGGTTGGCTGTGACGATGGCATCGGCTTTGTCAAGCTCGCCGGCACCGCGTTGAGGGTAGCCGCAGCACATGTATTTGGGCGGTAAGACAGTTTGTACGCCTGCATCGTACAAAAGAGCCAAGACAGCCAGTGAAATTTCAGGATAAAGGCGCTCGTTACCGCAGCCGGGGAAGTAAAAGACTGCAGGCGCATCTTTGGCTGAAGGTTTGCGGATGATCGGGGCTACAGCTGAGTCTGTCAACCCCAAAACCGAACGCATAGTTTGCTTCATGCGGGGCAATGGCAGTTTCCGATTGACGAGTGTGACTGTTTGTTCGATCAGACCGGGTCTGCCAATCGTGTGAGTAGGATGGCTGAGCTGTGCGCGAGCGGCAGGTGCAAGAAGATCGTGGGCAAAACGTTCGAGTTTGTAGCCGACATTGACGAGGCCCTTGCGTGCCCATTCCACAGATCGCGGATTCGTCAGCTCCAAGAATTTCATGCCCATGACTTTGGCTGGAGGAGTCGATGATTTTCCCGTGCGCTCTAAAAGTGCACGCAGCATAATCGTGACTTCGCCAAAATTAATCTTTACCGGGCAAGGAATCCGGCATTTCATGCAAAGGGTGCAATGATCGGCCAAGTCTTCCAATGCCTGAACATGCAGATCCGACAGTCCTCGACGCGTTTGGCTTTCATAGAGGATGGCTTCAATCAAGAGACTCGTTGCAATAATCTTATTGCGAGGAGAAAACAGCAGACTGGCGCGAGGAACGTGAGTCGTGCACTTGGACTTGCATTTACCGCATCGTAGGCAGTTCTTGATGGCATCACTGATGGCTTTCACTTGCGTCTGCTGCATGATGAGAGACTCTGCACCGAGCAAATTAAAGCTCGGGGTGTAAAGTGTCTGCAAATCAATGTCTTTGGATAATTTGCCTCGATTGAAGTGCCTTTGCGGATCCATCTGCCGCACGTATTCGGTGTATGGCTGAAGCTGTTCCGGATCCAAAATTCAATCTTAGTCAGCCCTATACCGTGTTCGCCGCTGATTACGCCTCCCAGCGATTTTGCCAAAGCCATGACACGATGAACTGCTTCAACACCTTTTTGCATCATTCGCTGATTGTCAGAATTCAGCGGAATGTTGGTGTGAACATTGCCGTCTCCTGCATGCATGTGCAGTGCGATGAAAACGCGGCCCCGCAATACGCGAGCATGTATGGAATCAATTTCATTGCGTACTTTTTCAAAGGCATCGCCCGGGAAAATGCGCAAAAGTTCGGCACGAACCTCTTTTTTCCATGAAATGCGAATTGCGTGATCGTAAATAAGATCAAAAATCGTTTTGCTTCGGTATTTGCGCAGGACTGCCGAGGAAAGAGAAATGCCGAGCTCGACCAGAGTGCTTTGGTGATCAAGTACGTTAGCGGCAAAGTTTTGACGCAAAAAGGCCCAGCGAGAGCGCACGTTGGCGATCAATTCAAGGGCTTCAGGGACAGTGGCGTCGAGCAGCACTTCTTTGGGAACGCCGTCTGTCAGGGACGGCTTGCCAAGTGAAATAGAGCCGCGCAAGTATGCTTCGAGAGCGTCGAGCATCTCGAGTTTGTTGTCAATCGAGCATTCAATGTTGAATGTTTCGCAACCGAGTGTGTATTCGCCGATTTTATCGAGAGGAATAACCACGTCTTCGTTGAGTTTGAATGCATTTGTGTGTGCGCTAATAGCCGCTGTTTTACTGCGTTCGTGCCAGAAAGCGAAACGAGCCTCAGGGGTCTTGGCAACAAAGCCTTCTCCGTTGACTTTGGCGCACAATTCGATGACTCTGGCGACAGCTTCTTCAAGAGCAGTCTCATCATTGCCGACAACATCGCCCACAATGACCATCTTCGGATATTCACCGCGCTTGCTTTTGACTGGATAGTTGACTGCCTTCAGATAGCGATCATCCAAATGTTCAAGACCAGCAAGCATGCAGCCTTTGTAGCCGTCTCCCAACAATTTGGAAATTTCCAAAATGGCTTTTCCAGCTAAAGTGGCCGCACCAAAGAACTCCAGACAGACCGTGTAGGTCAAGGGAGGCATTTTGTGCAGAATCCAGCGAGCCGATGTGATAATGCCATCAGTTCCTTCTTTTTGAACTGCCGGCAGTCCACCCAGAAATTTGTTCGTAACATCTTTCCCCAAGCCTTTTCGGCGAAAGATTCGACCGGCAGTGACCAGCTCGCGGGAGCTCAGAACCCGTGCTTTTTCAGGATCGGACGTTCGACCGTCTTTGACGGTGATGCGCCAGCGAATATCACTGTCGCGGGAAATCTTTCGGCAGGAATGCTCAAGACGTTCGACCTCCATCCAATTGCCATCGGCAGTCACCATACGGTAACTGGCAATGTTATCGACGGCAGTCCCCCATAAAACAGCTTTTTTACCGCCGGAGTTTTCAGCGATATTACCGCCGATTGTGGAGCTGTCTGCACTGGCCGGATCTACAGAAAAAACATAGTCGTCAGCGGCTGCGGCTTCAGTTACGCGACGCGTGACTGCGCCACTGCCGGTATCAATGACAGGGACTAAACCGAGGCGGCATTCCGGCAAATGTACCAAATGAGCTCGGCTGATGGAGTCGAGTTTTTCCGTGTTGATAACGGCGCTCATATCCGACATCGGAACTGCACCGCCAGTGTATCCCGTACCGCCTCCGCGGGGAATGATTACAAGACCGAGTTGGATGCAGGTGCGGACAAGTGACGGAATTTCTCGTTCGCTATCGGGAGTAATGACTACAAACGGATACTCGATGCGCAAGTCTGTCGCATCGGTGACGTGAGCTGCTCGCGTGAAGGGGTCGAAGCGGATGTTGTCTTCGGCCGTGCAGTTTTTCAGCGCTCGCTTGAAACGAGCGCGCAAGGCCTTAATGCGTTCAAAGCTGGACTCAAACTTGCGTACAGCTTTATAGGCTGAGGCCATAAGTCTTTGAACTTTCACGTCGCGTTCGGTTGCTGACGGGTCACGGCGCTTGTCCATTTCTCGCAGACGGTGTTCAAGTGCTTCAATGAGAAGTTTGCGGCGCGTACTGTTTTTCAGAAGATCTTCTTGCAAATAGGGATTGCGGTTGACGACCCAGATGTCGCCGAGCACTTCAAAAAGCATGCGTGCGCTACGACCAGTTCGTCGTTCATAACGCAGCTCGTCGAGAATTCCGGCTGCGTCTTTGCCCAAAAGGCGCAATACGATTTCGCGATCTGAAAATGAAGTGTAGTTATACGGAATTTCGCGGATGCGCATGCCGCCGTCGTTTCTCATTTCGGCAGTCAGACTGCGGGTTTCATTGTGCATGGAGTTTTTCTCGGAGAACCTTCATTTTCAGAGCCGTTTGGAAAAAGCGGTCATTGCATGAAGGCAAGAAAGGAAAATTTTTCCTTCCATTGTATAGACAGGGGAGGAAGTCACGCCAAACAGGGCGGTGAAATCGGTTGCAAAACCGCGAACCGAGGATAGAAACGAGGTTGACTTCAGCAAAAAAACACAAACAGTCGTATATTGAACGATGCTTTGTCGAAAGCAGACAAGAATTCAAAAACAACAGGGAATAGCATGACTCAAACAGAAGTTGATCGCCAAAACTATTTGAGAAAGATCTTGACAGCGCGTGTCTATGATGTGGCTCGAGAGACACCGCTTGATGAAGCCAAGCGCCTTTCACTCAGAATTGGCAACAAGGTCTTTTTAAAGCGAGAAGATACTCAGCCGGTGTTCTCCTTCAAATTGCGTGGCGCTTTTAACAAGATGGTTCATCTGAGCGCAGAGGAACGAGCACGTGGCGTTATTTGCGCTTCGGCAGGTAATCATGCACAAGGTGTGGCGTTGGCGGCCAAGCGTCTCGGGTGTCGTGCGGTTATCGTAATGCCGGTGACGGCACCGGCTCTGAAAGTCGAGGCTGTCCGGAATCTTGGCGGTGAAGTTGTGTTGGTGGGCGAAAGTTTCTCGGATGCAGCTGCTCATGCAGTCAAGATGCAGGCCGAAGAGGGATTGACATTCGTTCACCCGTTTGACGATCCTTTTGTGATTGCCGGTCAGGGAACGATCGGTATGGAGATTTTGCGGCAGTATCAACCTTCCGACGGCACGCGTCCGGATGCCATTTTTGTGCAAATTGGCGGAGGTGGTTTAGCTGCCGGTGTGGCGACATACATCAAGGCTATTTACCCGGAAATCAAGGTTTTTGGCGTGGAGACCGTGGACTCCGATGCAATGAAGCGTTCGTTTGATGCGGGTGAAAATGTAGCCTTGGATGACGTGGGGTTGTTTAGCGACGGAACGGCGGTGAAACGTGTGGGAGATGAAACACTGCGTTTGTGTCGTGAAAATCTCGACGGTATCGTTTTGGTTGACAGCGATGAAATTTGCGCTGCCATCAAAGATGTGTTTGAGGATACGCGTTCAATCGTAGAACCTTCTGGTGCATTGTCTCTTGCAGGTCTGAAAGCATGGGCCCGAAAAGAAGGTGTCACCAATAAGACGTTGGTGGCCATCACGTCGGGAGCCAATATGAATTTCGATCGTTTGCGCTTTGTTTGCGAACGTGCCGAGTTTGGCGAAGATCGAGAAGCGGTGTTTGCTGTCACAATTCCTGAAGAACGCGGTTCTTTCCGAAGACTTTGTGGTTTGTTGGGTAGTCGCGCGGTCACAGAATTCAACTATCGAATGAGCGACAACACGGATGCGTATATTTTCGTGGGAGTTCAGACGACCAATGCAAATGATGTGGAAGAAATCGAAAAGTCATTAAAGTCTGAAGGTTTTCCTGCGCTGAATTTGTCGCACGATGAGCTGGCCAAGTTGCATTTGCGTCATATGGTGGGCGGACACAGTAAGCTGGCCGTGAATGAAAAGCTTTATCGGTTTGAGTTTCCGGAGCGTCCAGGGGCTTTAATGAAGTTTTTAACTTCGTTGGCACCGCAGTGGAATATTTCGCTTTTCCACTATCGAAATAACGGCGCTGATTTTGGTCGTGTTTTTGCCGGGATTCAGGTGCCGCCGGAGGATAACGAATTGTTCGAGCAGTTCCTTAATACCTTGGGATATCGCTACTGGAATGAGACAGACAATCCGGCTTGTCGTTTCTTTTTGAGTTGATAGGTTAAGGTGAAACGTTCTGTTAAGGGATGAAATACGAGAAGTATTTCATCCCTTAACTTTTAGGTATCCTCAGTTAGAGCCGACCCGGATGAGATGTCTGGATTCACAGGGGCGATCCACCAGTCGATAGAAACCGCTTTCGTCTTCGACAAGATCGTAGTACCACTTGATGTTGCCCTTCATATCTTCAAGGCGCACCATAACAGGCAAATCGAGCTCATCCAAATTACTGTTGATGAAGCACTCTGCTTCGTACGGGGTTGCAAAATTGTCCCAAAAATCATCGTATTGAACAATGACTTGAACTACAAGATCTCGACGCATTTTTTGTCCTTGATTACTGCGCTACAGCAAATGCTGGAATACCGAGCGCTTCCGTCACGGTGCGGGCAAACTGACTGGCTTCATCTTTGGAGGTAAAGCTGCCAGAGAGTACTTTCCATACTTTGCCTGTGTCAACAACTCGAACATTGGCATTTTGGACAGACGAAAGCATCATCTCTGCATGTGCGGCAGCTTGACGAGCATTTTCTTGAATGCTGAAAGCTCCAATTTGAACGGCCCAGATACCAGTCTTGTTCTTAGGAATTTGTGCGGGCAGAACTTCAGCCGGAGCCTGTGGTTTTTCGTCTGCAGCCTGTTGAGTTCGAATGATCAGTTCCTTCATGCTGTCTTCGGTGTCTGGAAGATCTTGTGCTGAAACAGTGATGTCTTGGGGCTGTACTTCTGTACTTTCAACTGGGATGGAAAGTGTGACGGAAGCCGGTCGAGAAACATCAGTTTCAGTGATGGGGTTCTGATTCACAGAAAGCTCTTGTTTAAGTTCCGAAGGTGCACGCGAGGCAGAGGGTACGGGGTTCGCAGGAGAAGCTTTTTGTGTTACTGACGTGTGAGTTGATGCCACTTGTGGTGCAGTGCGTTCGGTCGGCATTGCTTTTGCAGCAGTGGCCGCAACGAGTACGGTGTTTCCAGAAGAAGTCGAAGGAATGCGGTTGGCCGCGATATCGCGTCGAGTAATGCGTTCGACGCGTACGCGGGTTGTGCCTTGTTTTTGGTAGCCAAGTTTGACAGCAGCTGCATAACTTAAATCAATAATGCGACCGTGCAGGAACGGTCCGCGGTCATTGACGCGCACAATGATCGAGCGGCCGTTCTGCAAATTAGTGACTTTGGCAAAACTGGGCAATTCCATCGTGGGGTGAGCTGCCGTTAAGGCATGCATATCGTAGATTTCGCCGATGGCAGTTTTTTTTCCGTGAAACTGTTTTCCGTACCAACTAGCCGTGCCAACTTGAGTCATTGGCTTGTCTCCGGTGACGGGGTAATAACGTTTTCCCAGTACGGTGTAGGGGCGATTGGCCCATTTGTTCGGAGGTTCTACCTTGATTTTTACCTCATTGTTTCCCCAGGAAAAAAATTTTTTCTGAAAAAATCCTGGAGGACCATCGTTTTCAAAATATCGATTGGGATTTGAGGACGAACATCCGGTCGCGATTACCAGTACGCAAAGGGTGAGACTTCGAAGAAAGAACTTCGTTTTGAGCATGTAGGGGTTGACGGAATAAAAATCGAATCTAAAGGACGCCCGACCAACTATACAACAAGACACTGTCGGCAAGCGGGTTCGGGATTTGTGTCAAAAGGCAAGAAATTGAAGGAATTGGCAGAAATGCCGGCTTCCAAAGATTCTTTTGGACTCAAAATGACAAAAACCGCTGAAAAAGCGGTAAATTTTCACATTTGCAGATTTTCTACCCGCCCGCTTTAGAGGATTAACTGATATGTCCCTTGGTCTGGACGATGTCTATCGTATTGCGGAGCTTGCGCATGTCGGCATTCATGAAGAAGCCGCCAAGCGTATGCAGGCCGAACTGAACGATATTTTTAAGATGATTGAACGCATTCAGGCTGTTGATACTGAAGGCGTTGAGCCCATGATGCATCCGCATGATGGTGTACAAAGACTGCGTGAAGACAAAGTTGTTTTCGGTAACGATCGAGAAGAAAACATGAAGAACGCTCCGGAAGAGTTCGAAGGATTGTTCCTCGTGCCGCAGGTTATCGAGTAAGAGAAGGACTCCACAAGAATGAAATCGACGACTTTTCGCACGGTTGCGGAACTTTCTCGTGCACTTGCCGCGCGCGAGGTAAGTGCCGTTGAACTCGCACAGGATTACCTTGCCCGAATCGAGGCGCACAAAGACCTCAATTGCTTTTTGGACGTTCGCCCGGAAGTAACGCTTGCTCAGGCGCGAGAGGCCGATAAGCGTATTGCCGAGGGAACGGCGACGCGTCTGACGGGTATTCCGATTGCTCACAAGGACATTTTTGTCACTCGACAGTGGGCTTCTACGGCAGCCAGTCGAATGCTCGAAGGCTATATGAGCCCGTTTGACGCGGCTGTGGTCAAAAAGCTCAACGATGCAGGGTTGGTAACGCTCGGCAAACTCAATTGTGATGAGTTTGCCATGGGGTCTTCCAATGAAAACTCTGCTTACGGCAAGGTGCTCAATCCGTGGGATGTCAATGCAGTCCCCGGGGGCAGTTCCGGCGGTTCTTCGGCCTGCGTGGCTGCCGGACTTGCTCCGATTGCAACCGCGACTGATACGGGCGGCTCTATTCGTGAGCCTGCCGCTTTCTGCGGTGTGACTGGACTTAAGCCGACTTATGGGCGTCCGAGCCGCTTGGGGATGATTGCTTTTGCGTCGTCTCTTGATACCGCAGGTTTGATGGCACATACTGCCGAGGATATTGCTTTGGTTTTGGGCGATATGGTTGGATATGAGCCGTGGGACTCCACAAGCGAAAATCGGCCGAGTGAGGATTTCGCTCGCGATCTGTCCAAAGGTGTCAAAGGACTCAAAATTGGCGTGCCGCGTGCTTGGTTTGCCGATAAGTTGGACGCTGAATGCGCCAAGGCAATTGAATCTGTGATTGAAGCTTATCGTGATCAGGGAGCCGAGATTGTGGATATCGCCTTGCCGACGGCAGATTTGGGCGTTCCTGTCTATTACGTGGTGGCTTGTGCAGAGGCAAGTTCCAACTTGTCTCGCTTTGATGGCGTGCGTTACGGTTACCGTGCCAAGGAATACGACGGTATCCAGGACATGATCAAACGCAGTCGCGATGAAGGGTTCGGTGATGAACCTAAGCGTCGAATTTTGATCGGTACGTACGTTCTGTCACATGGCTATTACGATGCCTATTACATCAAGGCTCAGAAGGTGCGTCGTTTGATTGCCCAGGAGTTTGATCGAGCATTCCAGACGGTTGATGCGATCATCAGTCCGGTGACAACTTCCACGGCCTATGACTTTGGAGCCAAAAAAGATCCTGTTTCGGCATATCTTGGAGATCTCTACACTGTGCCGATGTCACTGTCAGGACTGCCCTGTATGAGTATGCCTTGCGGTATTCACAGCAATGGTCGACCGATCGGTGTACAGATTACGTGTGCTCGGTTCAATGAAGCCAAGATGCTCGGCATTGCTCATGCCTGGCAGCAGGGTACCGATTGGCATCTGCGTCACCCCGAGGGTTTTTAATCGAGGAGCTCGAGAGATATGCAATGGGAAGTAGTTATCGGTTTGGAGACGCATGTCCAGCTCTCTACCGATTCAAAGATTTTTTCGGGCGCAAGCACGCATTTTGGGGCTGAAGCCAATACCCAGGCGTGCTATATCGATTTAGCTTTGCCAGGAGCGTTGCCTGTTCTTAATCGCGGAGCGGTTGAGCGTGGCGCAAAGTTTGGCTTTGCCATCGGCGCAGAGGTTGCGGAACGATCAGTGTTTGATCGGAAGAATTATTTCTACCCGGATTTGCCCAAGGGCTATCAGATCAGTCAGTTCGAACATCCGATTGTCAAGGGTGGCAAAGTGACTTTCCGAGTGGAACCCAAAGATGGCGATCCATATGAGAAAACCATCAATCTGACGCGTGCGCACCTTGAGGAAGATGCCGGCAAGAGCAACCATGGTGTTGTGGCTTATAAGTCCGGTATGGATTTAAATCGCGCGGGTACACCGTTGTTGGAAATCGTTACCGAACCGGAATTGCGTAGTTCGGCTGAGGCTGTTGGATACGCTAAGGCCTTGCATGCTTTGGTGGTTTGGTTGGGCATTTCGCGCGGCAATATGCAGGAAGGTAACTTCCGTTGTGATGCCAACGTTTCTGTACGTCCGATGGGGAGTACTGAATTCGGAACACGTTGCGAAATCAAAAACCTCAACTCCTTCAAATTCCTGCAGGAAGCGATTGACTACGAGGTTTCTCGTCAAATTGAATTGATCGAAAGCGGCGGAAAGGTTGTTCAGGCCACGCGCTTGTACGATCCGGATTCCGGTGAAACACGTGAAATGCGAACCAAGGAAGACTCCATGGATTATCGCTATTTCCCAGATCCGGATTTGCTGCCCTGTGTGCTGACACCGCAGGATATGGAGCGAATTCGTAATGAAATGCCGGAACTTCCTGATGCAATGCGCGAGCGTTTTGTGCGCGACATGGGGTTGAGTGAGTACGACGCGGCGGTGTTGACTTCGAGTAAAGATGTAGCCGACTATTTCTGTGCGCTCAGTGCCGTGGCCCCTGATAAGAAAATTGCCGCCAATTGGGTGATGGGTGAAGTTGCCGCCAGTGTGAATGCGCAGGAAGGTATGACGTATGCGGCAGCTCCGGTGACGTCGGCTAAGCTGGCTGATATCCTGAAGCGTTTGGCGGACGGCACCATCAATGGCAAGGGGGCAAAGCGAATTTTCTCCTTGATTTGGGATGGTGCTTCGGAAACTGTTGATGAACTCATCGAAAAAGAAGGCTTGAAGCAGATCTCCGATAGCTCTGCCATTGAGGCGGTGATCGATGAAGTTCTTGCCAACAACGCCAAGATGGTCGAAGAGTTCAAGGCTGGAAAACAAAAGGCTTTCAACGCCCTTGTGGGACAAGCCATGAAGGCCACTCGTGGTAAGGCCAACCCCAAACAGGTCAATGAGATTCTCACCAAGAAACTCAACGGATGAGAATTGAGGCAATGAACGGAGTGCGCTTTTTGCATTTTTTGCGAGAAGTGCACTTCTTCGACCGTACTCGTCTCGGCCGCCTTTCTAGGGCGGCCTTTTGGTCTGCGCTGCTAGCGCATCTGTTTTTTCTAGCTATTCTGTTCATTATCCCGTTTGAGACGGCATATCAACTGCAACTTGCGCCAGATTCGGCTTTTGTCCTTTTTTGGATGAATCTTTTCAGTTGTGCTGTGCTCGCATCTCTGATCCCACTCAAGCGTCTTGCCGTGAGGCGTCTTCATGACGCTGACTTTTCCGGCTGGTGGTTGTGGCTGCTGTGTGTTCCTTACATCGGTTGGCTCGTTGTAACTACGTTGCTGTTGTTGCCTAGTTCTTCATCGCTCAATCGGTACGATCGCTTTGCTGACCCTGAAGTCCGACAAAGTTATTGAGTTGTCCGGAACATTGCATTGATGGATTCTTCTTTCTTCTGATGAAATAAGTAGAATCACGGGCTAGGGTTATTTCTATATAGATTTTTATCTTTCCATGAAGATTTATTTAGGGAGAACGCTACCTCAACAAGCTGTGAACGAGCTTTTCTAACAATGTTGTCTTTTTCATAAAAGAGACAATGGGGCTCGTACGCGGAGGGTTCGTCAATTGAATCGGAAAAACTCAATGCAAATTCGCTTTTAGACAGAGCGGAAACGAGATAAAAAAAGGAAGGGGTGTTTTGTGAAAAAACATTTGTTGCCTTGTGTACTAAAGGCGGGAACAGTAGGTGCTTGCCTGTTGAGTGCGTCGCAGTGGGGAACTGCAGCAGAAGTTCAGATAAGTGGTCAGGTGGATACGTATTTGGAGTCGTATACAGCCGGGGACAAAACAGTTACTCGTTTGTCTTCGGGGGGCGCCGGAGGAGGTAGCCGGGTGACACTGAGTGCGTCAGAGTCTATAAGCGCTTCTACAGAAGCGTTTGTCCGTTTGGAAATGGGCGTGCTGATGGACGAAGGAATCAGTACGGGAAACAGCAGCTACATTTTTGAACGTGAAGCTCTTGTTGGTGTGCGAGGTGATTTTGGTTCTTTGAGTTTCGGTCGGCAATACACTCCCCACTTCTTGTCGTTACCTATGAATGAAGCTGCCGGGCAGAGTTTGGGGAGTGCTATTGGCGCTTTTGGTTCGCCTGCTTTCGTTTCCACTAATGGAATCGGTTTGGCTGTCAATGGATTGACCGGAGCGCGGTTGGCTACGACACGCATGGATAATTCCATTGTGTACTCCACTCCGAATTTCTCAGGATTTACGGGAACCGTAATGATTGCTTTGGGGGAACAAAGCAGTCAAAGCAGTGATGGAGAAATTGTCAGATCCAATAGTCGAGGCAATTTTTACAATGTCGCAGCTCGTTATGTAAGAGGTGCATTTTCCGGCAATGCCAGTCTGGCCTTGTGGGACAATCCGGTTGTTGCGAACTATACCTTTGAAAATATTTGGTTTGGTTCATTATCAGCAGCCTACGATTTAGGTATGGCCAAGCTTCATTTGAACTTTGTTGTCCGTGATTCGGAGGATGACATGGCGCCAAATCTGTGGGCCGCAGCGCTTGGCGTTTCCGTGCCGATGCCTGTTGGAAAGATTATTGTGACAGGCGGCTATCTGCACAACACTTCGATTGAACATGCTGATGGTGCAAGTTGGGGGGTACGCTACGACTATCCTATGAGTCAAACAACTTTCCTGTATGTCGGAGCTTTTGGTGTTCACAATCAAAGTAACGCCAATTTTGTACTGGCCGGCGGAGGTGGGTCATCGAAACCGCCGAGCATAGCAACTGAGAAAACAGGATTGGGCAACCATATGTTCTTCGTAGGTATGAATCACCGTTTTTAAGAACGGGTTGTATGAAAAAAATCCCGGCTTTCGTTTCACTGATGTGAAAGGGAGGCCGGGATTTTTTACGCGGACCGCGGGCGCAAAAATTTGCGCAGATCAAACTGAGGAGAGGAGATGATCAAGCGTCCAGATGCTTAGGGCACCTTCGGGAAGTCGAATTTGTGGCACTGTTCGCAATAATTGACTGCGGGTTCATGCTGCATGTGGCACAAAGTGCAGTCACCATTGTGCGGGGCTGCGTGCGGATTGGGGGAAAGTTTTTCCGTTTTTTTGGCAACCGCAGCCTTCGGGTGACACTTGATGCAGGTGTTCTCGTCAGGATATTGAGGGTTGTTCATATCGGGGCCATGGCACATCTGGCAGGAAACGCCACGGGCAACATGACGATCTGATCCGAATTTTTCTGCTGCGCTGACCGTGCCGCAGGCAATCAAAGAAGCCAGGCCAAGTGAGATCAGTAGTGTCTTCGAAAGAGACATTGCAAGCTCCTGGAGGTTTGTTGCTTTGAAAAAAATGAGGAAGAGTCAACCAAAAGTACAGTGTGCTTGGTTGACGGACACAGGATAAATGCCGAGGGACTGCATTAGCAACCCCTCGGTTGATTGGTGTGGAATTACTTGCCAGCAGCAGTACGAGCAGCCGTACGGCCGAAGATAATGCAGTCGGCAACAGCCACGGTACCGAGACGAACCATGCCGTGAACACCACCGGTGATTTCACCAGCAGCATAGAGACCCGGGATCACCTGACCGCGAGCATTTTCAACCTGGGCCTTGTTGTTGATGACAAGGCCGCCCATGCAGTGGTGAACGCGAGGCCACAGACGAACAACGTAGAAGGGGCCATCGCCGTTCTGAACAGCATCCTTAAACATCATGCAGTTGAAGTCAGGATCTTTCTGAGCTTTGATGTAGCTGTCAAATTTTTCGTTGGTCTTCTTCAGTTCATCGTACGGGATCTTGTACGTATCGGCGAGTTCCTTGAGGTTGTTGACCTTCTTGACGACACCGTTCTTGAGTGAACGTTCGAACAGTTCCGGAGTCATGTTCTTGCCGATGATCTTGTTTTCGGCATTCTTCACATTCGTGTAGATCAGGGTCGGATGGCCGATGGCAACGATGGCGTCGGCGCGTACCTTGCGATTGCCGGTTTCCTGAATGAAACGCTTGCCGGTGGCGGGATCAACCATCGGACCGTAGCCAACGGCGGATTCCACAAAGAGCGGAGCCACGCCGAAGCCTTTTTCATCAGGGCTGGTCCACGGACCGAGCTGAATCCAGTCCATTTGAATGGTATTGGCACCAATCATTTGAGCAGCCTGCAGGGCTTCGCCCGTAGCGCCCGGATGATTGGTGGAACCGAATTTTTCATTCAAACGCGGGTCATGGTTCATGCGCATCTGAACGTTCTGGCTGAAGCCACCGGCAGCAAGCAGAACACCTTTTGTGGCACGGTAGTAGGCAACCTTACCGGACTTTTCGCGACCGAAACGGTAGTTTTCGCGAACCTTGACACCGAGCACAGCTCCGTTTTCATCAACAACGAGTTCATCGACGATCGTACGCAGTTGCACCGGAACACCGTATTCCTGGCACTTTTTGTACATCGGGTTGATAAAGCCGGAACCGGAGTTGTTGGTGACGGCGTGGCTACGGGGAACGGAGTGACCGCCATGGAAGGTTACGGCTTTGAACTGAACGCCGACCTTCTTGAGCCATTCGTAGTTTTCAACGCAGTTGTCGGCGATATGGCGAGCCAGTTCCGGGTGAGCCAGGCCGCCGCCGGCCTTCATGATGTCTTTGTAGAGGAGATCTGCGGAATCCTTAATACCGGCTTGCTTTTGCATGTCGGTACCGGCAGCAGCTACTGCACCGCCGTTGATGATCGAGTTGCCGCCGTAGGAAGGCATTTTGTCAATGACGAGAACATTCTTGATGCCCTGTTCGTGAGCTTCAATGGCAGCACCAAGACCGGCAAAACCCGTACCAACAATCAAAAAGTCAACCGTTTTGTCCCATTTCGCCGGAATTTTGGCTGTCTGAGCGAAAGCGGGAGCGGACACCACACCGGCAGCGCCAACAGCGGCCAGAGAGCCAAGAAAACTACGGCGAGAAAAAGCACCACTACTCATCTATATCTCCTCATCTGAGCAATAGATCCCTTGATATTTTTATTATCCAGAGATCAGAGAATATGTTTCCAAAAATGGAAGTTTTGATTTATCAAAAGCTGTTCAGTGGATGAAAATTTCTACAAATGTTGAGGGTGCTCATCCAACAGGAACACTTTTTAGATAAGAAATAAATGTTTAGTAAAAGTTCTCCCAGGCATTGCGAATGCCAAGGGCAAAAGCACTTTTCTCCTCTTCGGTTAGACATGAGACTTCCTCGATGCCTTCAATGGAAGACAAGGGAACCTTGTCGCCGAGACAATCCCGAATGGATCGTGCATTGGGGTACCTAACCGGATCAAATAACCGGAAGCAAACGTTTCCCGTACTGTAATCAAAGCCTGCAACAGTGATGACTGCTCCCATTTCCTGAGTTTGAAGACGATAGGTGGCATCAATGTAAACATCTCCACCTGCAAAGGGAAGCAGAGACTCCCCAATGCATCCCATTCGTTTATTCTCAGGTAGACGAGCATTGAGTTTTTTTAGAAATTGCAGTGTCTGGTATGAACTGCGGATGTCGTCATCAATTGTGTCTTTGGGGGAAAATTGCCAGCTCGCCGCAATCTGACCAGCCAATGCATTGCAGATAACAACAAGATCAGTTTCCGAGAACATAAAGTCATATTCGGAGTCGAGCTTATCGATTTCTTCAGTGTAATCATTGACTTTTGGGTCGATTGTCAACGGTGCATCCTGAGACAAATCCTTGTAGTCATAGGGTTTGTTCTGCGGTTGTGTGCACTCTTCGGAAGGGAAAGTGTTATCAGACATAAGCAAGCCTTTTTATGGCGGTAGTTTGATCTTAGTAGCAACTGTAAAACACAACGCGTTTATAGCGGCAGGAAGTCCCTATTTGTTGTCCTTGTCAAATGATGAACCCAAAACAGATGAGAGAGCTTCAAAGCCCTCTCATCTTGGGCGAAATTGCTGGTTTTAGATCAGATCAAAACTCTTGTCGCCTTCTGTTCTGGGTTAGAAGTTATGCACGATACCCAAGCTAGCCGTGATGGCATGTGCATCATCAAACTGCTCATACATTGAGCCATCAAGCTTGTCGTGGATATAACTGATACCAGAGTACAGTGTCGTGCGCTTGCTGAAGTCGTACCAATAGCCTGCGGATACGAACCAACGCTGCATTTCTTGACTGCTGTCTTCAGAAAATTCAGCATCCATATAGCCAGCCTGAGCCTTCCACGTGCCACCAAGTGCGGGGTAATCCAGACCGAGGTTCAGTGCGTAGCCATCTTTGGCATATTCGTTTCCGAGGAATGGGGTAACGGTTTGGCCATTTACAGTGGCTGCCTTATGCTGACCGATTCCTGTGTATAGCTGATAGGCCTCCTGAGCAAAGCTACGGGAATCCTTGAAATACTGTCCGCCAGCGTACAGAGTCATAAATCCTAGACCATGGCGAACACCGACTGTGACACGCAGACCATCATCGGGATCAGTACCGTCTTTGTAATTGGTCGTACCAGCAGAACGGAAATTGACACTATCAACAACAAGGTTAAATTCAGTGTTTTTGTTGTCGAAGTGAATGCCAGCAGCCATATAACGATCAACACTGGATTCATTTTCAATGGTGTCATCGGCTTGAGCCATATTCATGCCCATGGAGTACTGCAACATTACTTGCCAACCTCCCCAGGATGGAGAGGCATACGTAATGGTGTTATCCAACGGCAAAAGGTCCTCGCTGCTATACAGGTAACGGTGGCCTGCGACTTCGCCAAGACCCACGGCAAACGGAGACATATTTCCGCCGAACAAACCTGTTGAGGGGTAGCCAGAGGTCAGAGCTCCCATTTTGCCAAACTTGAGGTTACCGTAAGGTCCATCAAGGTAGAGCAAAGCTTGACGACCAAAAATCTTACCGCCTTGACCGAGGCTGCCATTGTCTACATTAAAGCCATTTTCCAAAATAAAGCCAACTTTGTGACCATTGCCTAATTCTTCAAAACCAGTTATACCGACACGGCTACCAGCGGTCTGACCACTCTGCATACTAAGATTGGATTTGGTATCAACGCCGTTGATGCCAGGGTCAATGCTAGTGAAGGCAAGTCCCACATCTACTTTACCGTAGAGCTTCACTTCTGAGCCGTAGGCTAGGGACGATAATGCTGCAAGGACTCCCAACGCAATCAAAGTTTTTTTCATCATTGTCTCCGAATGATTTAATTTGGTGAGAACAACTCCCATTAGGGGAGTTGTTCGAATCCTTTATAAGGAATAAAAATTACTTCTTGGTCTTATTTTCAGGCAATGCGAAGCTGTAACTTTCGTTGATTTGCTTGGAAAGCGTGTTCCAGTTACGCATGCGACGACGCAATTCATCTTGATCCTTGTCGTTGTCGCGGAAGCTGATGAGCTGCCAATCCATCTGACGCAGAGCAAGGCAAACTTCGTCAAGCTTCTGGTAGGGAACGGCAATGATGTGCAGACCCTTCGGATAGACCTTGCGGCGTCCCATGCCATGGTGCATACCGGTTTGGCAATGGTTAACCTTGCCAGACAGCCATGTGTACATGTAGGTCCAAGCACAGGAGAGGACACTAGAACTTCTGCTTTCCCACAGATCGCCGGAGATGTAGCTAGTGGCACGCATCACAATATCGGCCATGTCGGTTTCACCGACGAAAATCACCAGATCCGGATTGAATTCGCAAAGGTCAACAGGAGCAAAGATGACGTAGTTGATCGTGTCGCGGATAGCCAGAGGGATGTTGTAGTACAGACGGGAGTTTGCATTCTGGTTACGGAACACACCAAAGTCAAAGCCAGCTTGACCAGATGCTCCCAGCGGCGGTTCTTGAACCATGCCAAGAACTGTACGTCCCATGCAGTCTTCATTGGACTTGTCGATGTAGAAGGCGGTATGGGTCTTCTGCGCATAGCTTACAAACTGGCACAGAGACATACGCTTGTCAGTCTGCTTGTATTTCAAGCCAAAATTTTCAGGTTTGACAGCGTAGAACTTCACGGCAACGGGGGTGTACTTGCAGGGAAGAGACATCAAGGTTTTCTTATCTTCTTCCGAAAGCTTGTCGTTGCGTACACGCAGTGCCTTAGGGGCGCCGTTGTCAGCAAAAGTACCGTCCTTCGGGGAGGCAGCTTGAGCAACAGAAATGCCTGCAGTAGCCATCGTTGCTGCACCTGCCGCTGCACTCTTGAACAAGTTGCGACGAGTGAATTGCACAGGTGCTTCAGGGATGTTTGTGAAGTTGGTCATAAATATTCTCCTTCAAACTTTCTTTGACAGTAGTGTGGTTGAGGCACTTTTTCTTACTGTCTGATGAGAGTGCTGTTTTCTCGGTGGAAAATTACTTTCCGAGAGATTGTCTCTCGAGGACTCATCGTGTCACTTCGCTCAATGTAGATCGACCTAAGTAGAAGGGATTAAGAACAATCGAATACGTGAGCTAGGAAAGATAGGATTTGTGCAAGACAGAAAAATAGTGTGCTTTGGGAGGGTAAGTACTTATTTCTGATGACGTCTATGTGGGGTGAGAGAGTGGGATTAATTTGGATTTTCCATGAAATCAATGATTTATTGGAAGAGGAAGATGGACTGGTGTTGTTTTTTTTGTGTGAAAAAAAAACAACACCCAGCTAGAGTGTTGTGAAAGGACAGAATATGAACTAGGTCATTGGTAGAAGAAGCCTGTTCTAAAAGTCGTAGGTTTGATTGAGACAAGCTCTCTCGGCATGAGGTCGTCTCTATTGTCAACAACTTGGACTAGAAACGATGGACAATGCCAGATGAGAATTCAAAGCCTCGCGGCGTGGCCTCTCGGGTTGCGTTTTTGACTTTTTCTTGAGAAAAGCCGCTCATGGCGAACAAGCTTGTGTGTTTGGATATAGGATAATCGTATCCGAGAGCTACAAACCAACGATTAAAATCAACAGATTTTTCGTTGTCCATATTGCGATAGGCAACTTGTAGTTTTAATGTGCCATTGCCCAGAGAATGATGTGTTCCAAAACTTATTCCCCAGCCATTAACATATCCATATCCATTTGCCCCTTGATTTGGGTTGTTAAAATTATTGGCAGTGGCCCACTGGATGCCAGAAAGTGTAACACCTGCCCGAGTATTAGCATTAAGATATTGATCGTTAAAATATTGTGCAAATACAAAAACTTTTGCACCGTCATCAAATCTATAGTTTCCTCCTACTGTGAGCGTATAGCCATTGTCTATTGAATTTGTTTTGTGAGTGGGACTATCAATAGATCCATACATTGTTAAATCTGCGACTAAAATGGCTTCTAATAATGGGTTTTTATAGCGAAGTGCTAAAGAAGCATAACGGTCAGACTCGGCATTGTTTTCTTTTCCATTTTTATTATAAGTATCCTTCTTTAAAGAGTACATTATGTAACCTGTAAAACCTGCAAAAGTGGGGGATACATAACTAATGGAGTTGTCAGCTCGTGTCCAATCAGAAGCAGTAATTGTTCCCGAGCCAAATGCTTGAGTGTAGTTCGACCAGATAGGGTCGATTGCGCGAAATAGGCCATCTGCGCCAAGGACGCTTCCGAATAATGGCATTCGGCCGATGGATAGTTTGCCGAATTTTGAGTGGAAATCCAGATGAGATTCACGATCAAAAATTCTGTTGGTGTTATTTGAGGCGCCAAGGGAACCAGTATCGAATCTGAAACCTGATTCAAGAATAAAT
>DXSO01000039.1:9737-12050 GCA_019410445.1 Sutterella sp. | reverse complement strand
CCCTCAAGTCTAGACGAAGTTGTTTTGAACGAACAAGTGAGTTTGTCCTATGTCGAGTTTTTTTATATTTGACGAAGAAATTCAGGGAAACCCAACAAGATAAGCATTATTGCGAGCTTGCGTTTCAAGTGGGGTTCAGATACTGTGAAGGTGTCAGTACTTGTTCAGTGACATTGAAGGATGAAAATTTGGTAAAGCAAATTTGCTGTTGCGATACCTGTCCTTTTGTCGTTGAAGTTTTTTCCTTTGATCAAAACGGGTGGATTGACTACAAATCTTTAGGATTTGAAATAGCCTACTGAGAATATTTCGAAAGCAGTCAAACCGCCCTGTGGTATCGAGTTCCGATGTCGAGGAGTTTCCGAGCTATGCACAGAGAATTCTTCAAGCGCAGTATCGTTTCGTCACTGGTTTGTACGATTTTTGGTTTTCACTCTTATTCGGTGCAAGGCTCCGAGAGTGGAAACATCAATCTGGACGCCATTAATGCGGCATCAGCTTACGATAAAGGGTTTACTGGGCAAGGCGTTCGCATCGGTATTTTCGATTCTGGGTTTGATGTCGCGCATTCAGCTTTTGTAGGCAAGGATATCGTCAATCTACTCAGCAAAGAGTACGAACAAATTTACGGAACTGATCCCAAATGGGAAGAGCACAATCACGGCACTCATGTAGCCGGAATAGCAGCCGGAAGTGACAATGTTGATTTCGGTGTGGCCAAAGATGCCTCATTGCTGTTGATGTCGTCAACGCTTTATGCCCAACATTCGATGTCAGAGCCTGCGCAGCTTTATCAAATGGCTTTTGAGTCCTACGATGAAGTCAAGATTTACAGCAACTCCTGGGGTTGGGTAAGAGGAGTCTCCGAGTATCACGATATACCGCTGGAGACCGAAGAGTTTAAATCGATCTTTACAAGCGCAGTTGAAAAAGACAAGCTGCTTGTCTTTGCGGCGGGCAACCAGGCTGGGTTTGCTCCGGGCGATCCTATTCTCAGTCAAATGCGGGATCCGACGAAAAACGGTCATGTGCTCAATGTCGTAAATATTGAGTCCGAGCATTTGTTTGAAGAGGGTAAGTTTATTCACGGCAATATCGGCTCAAGCATTGAAGGCTCCAACATGGGGCTTTTTGCGGCGTTGTGGACAATTGCGGCACCCGGTACGAATATTGTCAGCGCTTCAGCCGGTACGGCAGACGGGACATTGAGCCTGACCGGAACATCAATGGCTGCGCCGCATGTCAGCGGTGCTCTGGCTCTTGTGCAGCAGGCGTTTCCTTGGATGAGTGCGTCTCAACTGGCCGACACGGTTCTTTCAACTGCGCAGAAACCGAAGGAAGGTTCCTATGACGTCATAGCGTATCAGCCCAATGTAGTTTCACAGACAAACGCAGATCTTAAATGGCAGCACAACGGCGCACAGACCTTTTTTGTTGCATCTCCAAACTATTCGATTGAAGACGACTGCTACGAAACCAATGTTTACAACGAGGATGCAGCGATTGTTTTCTGGGGCAGTGCGGGAAGCTCGCTTAATGACATTCAGAAATTAAAAGAACAGGCTGCCGAGAGGATTACGAATAAGTGGATGGAAGGCAAGTTGATTGATCTTGAATTCCAAATTGATCCTGAGGAGTACGTTGAGGCTTTGAACAAAGCCGTCAAAGAGTGGACTGATTACTTCATCGAACATTGCATTGTTGTGGAATACGGCATCGGAGCCGGTCTTCTGGATGCGGGAAAAGCTGTAGGAGGCATTGCCGAGCTCAATGTCAATCGGATGGCGCGATGGGATGAGGGGGCTGAAAAATGGACTTTTGAACTCAATAATACCGGCTTGAGTACCGGCGAGCAGTTGGCCTATAAGCTTAATTTGTCGGGAGACGGAATAAGCCGCTTTACCAACGATATTGTTGAGGTTGCTTGGGATCCGGTACAGCACATCACCACGGAAGACGAATTTGAGGCTTACAACAAAAAACTGCAAGAAAACCAGGCATACGAGGGTTCGAGTCCGCAAACAATAAAGCCCGAAAATGCGGATCTTCCCGTGTCCTTGGTTGTCTCCGGTACGTTGAATGACAAAGGCGAGCTCGTATCTGCCGGCACCTTAGTTATGAGCGGCAATGCACTTTACCGAGGGTCAACGGATGTCATTAACTCGGCAACGCTTATCGTCAACGGCAGGATCAATGGAGCAGTTTATTCAGACGCAAGTTCAACGGTGGGTGGAACGGGATCCGTCGGATCATTGATCTCGAAAGGAACGTTGTCTCCGGGTGATGATACTGACGAAGGAACACGTCTAGGAT
>DXSO01000039.1:0-9727 GCA_019410445.1 Sutterella sp. | reverse complement strand
CTTGATTGACCAGATTTTGGTCAAAAGTTCAGCTCAGACCGTGCAAGACAGTACGAAGACGCTTGAAAGAATTGATGAAGCGCTGTCACTGCAGTCGGAAGATGGGGCCGGAGAAGCTTTGAAGATCATCATCCGAACGGGAGGTTATATTGATCATCAATTGAGTATCGCTCCCATTGCATTTTTTCCTTTGCTGAACGAAGGCGATGAACTGCTTGAGCAGCTCAAGCTAGCTGATGTGAGCTGGGGCGGCGGAATCACTTTTGACTTTGATATTGATGAGAATGGCTTTTATACGCTGCATCGCGTCGAAGACGGCATGCAGAAAGTCGCTAGAACGGTTGCGCTGTCCGAGACGGCTTTGCGACGTGCAAGGCGACTCGACGAAGCCATCGCGGCTGACGGAATTCTCACGGGGGCGGCTAGTAAGTTGGTGGGCTGGATGGACAGTGCGTCTGAAAACTTGATGTCTGCCAGCAGCGAAGAGGAAAAAAAGCTGACGGCTCAGCAAATTGCAGAAACATATGCGGCCATCGAACCGGGTACGCATTTGGCTTTCGATGCGGCGGCACTGTCTCGATCCGTGCGTCTAAGAGAGGTTTCTTCTCTGGCGCCTTTAACGGACGTAAGATCAAGTGATCTGATTCCGGAAGCTGTTCTGAGCATTGAACACTCGTCGATGAATAAAGGCAGTCTGGAGTATCAGAGCAATCGTACGATTTTGAGTGCCGGAGCCAAGCGTGGATTCGGAGACTGGGCCCTGGGGTGGAGACTCGGCGCGTTTTACGACGATATTGATGCTCAGGCACAAGACAATGCGTCGGCTTCTGGTTTATTTGCGGCGGCTTCGTTTGTTCGTGAATTTGGGCAGGGTTTTCGAGTTTTTGGGGATGCGGCGCTTGGGTTTACTCGCGAAGAACGAACGCGCGCTGTCTCTGGACTCGGAGAGAGCAGTCGGTTTGAAAAGACGGTGCATATGGTGAACTTTGGTGCATCCTTAGGCATTGGTCAAAAGTTCCGTTCAGACCTGTTGGCTTTGGATTGGATGCCCTATGCCAGACTCAGCTGGGATGGTGTTGAGCGCGAAGGTTTCCGTGAGGAAAACACTGAAATGGCTCTCGGGTTTAGAAATGAACTCTTGAGCAGTACCGCGGCGGAAATCGGTTTGGCATTAAGTAGCCGGAGTTTTTCGACTGACGGTGCCGACGGATTGAGCATAGAGGCCCGCGCAGCATACCGTAATCGTTTCCTCACTATTGGAGATGAAAATTACGAATGGGCGGGTATTGAAGACAAAACCTATCTTAATTTCTTGGACAATCGTCACGCTTTCGTGCTTCAGTGTGCTTTAGGCTGGCGGATGACTTCCGGGCATGAGATTTCTCTGGCCATTGATGCGGAAGCTGGGGACTCAAATGCGCAACGATGGGGAGCCGCTTTGAGATGGGTTCGTCGCTTCTGACCTGAGGTTGGAGTGAAAGCGTTGAAGTCAATGTCTTTAAGTGGTCATACTTCTTGGGAGAGCATTTGTTTTGATAGTGACGAATTTGTGGGATGTAATGGGACAAGTTTGAGGAAGGTGGGTTCCAAAGGAGTTCATCTGTTATACCTTCCTAAACCCATAACTACAACGCCAATGTCTTCCAGATTTTCGGCGAAGCTAGCTGGAAGGGATTCAATACGGATGCTTATCAGGTTGAACCCTATATCGGTTTGTCTTGGTTGAAGGTCACATCCGACGACTTCTCGGAACGTGCCGGCAAGCATGATGTCAAGACCGAAATTGACGATCAGAATCTCGGCATGGACAATGTCGGCGTTCGCGGTGCTCTGCCGTTTACGGCCGGTGGCGTAGCCATGAAGGTTCGTGCTGATGTTGGATACTCGCAGTTCTTTGGCGACAAGGAGGCCACTGCCAAGATTACCGTGGGTGATGCCGGTACGGCTAACATCAAGGGTGAGGAACTTTCCGGCATGGGCATGATTGGCGTTGGCCTTGATGCTGCTGTCGGTAAGAACGCAACCTTTGGCGTGAACTATACCGGTGCCTTTGGCAGCGACATCACCTCGCACGGTATCGGTGCCAAATTGGGTATCAAGTTCTGATCAATTGAACCGGAAAAGAAAGCGGGATGTGAAAATCCCGTTTTCAAAGGTACTTAACTTTATTTAAATCCCGGCGATGGGATGTAAATGTCGCTTCTCAGCTTTGTCTGGGCAAGCGGCATTTTCTTGATGATTTCAAACCGAGCAGCTTGCAATGGAAGTGTTTGGGTATGTCGCGGTTCGTTAGCTAGATAAAGGCAGATAATCGAGCTGCATGGCCGAGGTTCGCTGAAACGGTTTTGCGTCAAGCGATTTGACGGCGTAGGATCAAAACACCGAATCGGCAAAATCAATAATCGATGCTGCCGTTTCCGGTCAGTCAACTCCAAGCACTCATTGCTGCAAGCAAATGTACGTAACTCTGGCAAAAGTTCTTTTCATATTGCTGATCATGCATTCCTGTACGACGGGGATGCGGTTTTGCGTCACGCTTGATGCAATTGCAGCTGGCGCAAGCTCGTTTGAAGTTGGGACAATGCTTGCCAGTGTTGCGCTCTTTCCGGCTTTATTTGCAATTTCTGCGGGGCGGTGGTTGGATCGTTCCGGTCCGCGACCTTCGTTGACAGTTGCTATCTCCTGTGCGGCAAGTGCGGGTGTCGTGACGCTTGCTTTCCCGACACATACGGCAGGACTTTGGCCTTTGTATATAGCCTGTTTGTTGGTTGGAAGTGCTTTTTTGCTGACAAACACCGTCGTGCAGAGACTGACGGGAGACATTTCAACGAATGAGACTCGCTCATTGTTTTTTACTTACCTGTCGGTGGTGACAGCATGCAGCGGGTTATTGACTCCTGTTATTTCAGGATATTTGATCGAACACTACGGATTTTCGAGTTTTTACCTATGGGTGGTAGTCTCTCCGGTAGGTATCGGCTTGTTGTGTTTGCTGCCGTTTATGAAAAAGGTGTTGGCAACAAGAGGCGGCGGTACGAAACGCCATGCAGCGCAATCAACTGAAAAAACGCGTGCAATAGACTTTTTTCGGGATTCTGCCATGCGCGCGGTGCTCGGTTGTTCTGTGGTGGTTTCAGTGGCTTGGGAAGTTGGGAACCTCTTGATTCCGGTTTATTGTTCTTCTGTCAGCCTTTCACCTTCGGATATTGGCTGGGTGCTTGGCAGCTTTTCGGCAGCTACATTCGCGGTAAGACTTTTAATGCCTTGGCTTATGCGGCATATGACAGAATGGAGCATGATCACGCTTGCACTTTTGCTTGCTGCGAGTGCTTTTGTCTTGATCCCGTGCTTTAAAAATGCCTATGCGTTGATGGCTTGTTCTTTTCTGCTTGGGATGGGATTGGGAGCCTCTCTTCCGAACATGATGTCGCTTGTCTACCGTTTGGCACCCAGAGGACGGGTCGGAGAAGCCATAGGTTTGCGGCTTATGATGATCAACTCAAGCAAAGCGCTGTTTCCTGTTGCTATGGGCGCTTTGGGATCGATTATCGGGATCGGAGCGACTATGCTGGGACTGTCGTGTTTCGTGCTTGGCGGATTTTGTTATGCAATACGCAGTCGTTCTTCGGTAATGAACGCAACGAAAAGCAGAGAAAACTCTCGTTAACAGTTTTGGCAAGCTGAAATCTCTGTCTGAAAAGATCGGACGAGAGACTTCGGCCTGCAGGACACGACGGTTAGTCAATTACAGTTTTGGCAGTATTGGGGCGCCGGTGTCGGGTTGAGTCATCCCGACCAAAGACACAGCCGTAAGCATCAGAAGCTGAGGGCCTTGTTCGATATCGAAGCATTCGTAATACTCGTTTATGGTATGCGTGCGCATTTGGCGTCCGCCGGCAGACAAACAGGTGGCAGGAATATCAATGCTGACTGGCATATTGGCATCGGTTGAAGAGGACATATAGTCGGTCAGTTCGAGACCGATGGCCTGCAGGGCTGCTCTGGAAGTCTGAAGAACAGGACAGTTTTCGGGACGAATTCCTGCCGGACGATTGCCGATGGCCTCGAAGTTGACTTGAAGCTGCTTGGCCGGATCTTGAACATTCCAGATGGAGTTTTCTTCGCTTACGGCTTCGCGGAATGCATCCAAAATAAAGCTTTCCGCTTTGTTGAGTTCATTGGAATCCAGACTGCGGATATCGATATCCACACTGCAGGATGCTGCGATGGTATTGACGCTTGTACCGCCTTGGATGGTGCCGATAGTAAACGTTGTCCGAGGATTGTCAGGCACTTTGAGTTTGGCAATGCGAGCACCGGCCAGACACATCGCATGGATGGCGCTTGGTGTTTCACCGAAGGCCGAATAGCTGTGCCCGCCCGGACCGGTGATGGTTACGCGCCAACGATGCGAGCCGACGGCGGCATAAAGAATGCGCCCCATGATCGTATTGTCAACAGCGATGAAGCCATCAATCCGGTTGATGTTGTTGTTTCGGAAAAGGTATTTGCTTCCGCAAATGTCGCCCAGACCCTCCTCACCGACAGTAGCGCAAAACCAGATATCGCCCTGTGTTTGAATGTCAGCTGCATTGAGGCAGCGTAGAGTCTCGAGCATACAGCGTAACCCCGAAGCGTTGTCTCCGATGCCCGGACCGTAATAAGTGTTGCCTTCTCTTCGAACGGAGACATCCGTTCCGGCCGGAAACACCGTGTCCATGTGCGCGCCGATTGCCAAGCGTGGAGCACAAGGGTCGGAGCCAGGGCGTTTGCCGATGACATTGCCGACTTCATCGATCTCCACGTCTTGGAGACCGTATGCCTTAAGCAGCCGAACGATTTCGGCGGCTCGAACTTGTTCGGCGAACGTCGGTGCCGGAATTTCAGAGAGTCGAACTTGAAGTTCCATTGCTGCCTGGGCACCATCGCTTGCCAATTGGAAAGCTTTTTGCATGGCTTGCGTGTCACGCACGGCAAGAACGCGGGCGGCAACCGTTTGGTCTATTGGGCCAGGAATTTTTTCCATTGACATAATGACAATCCGAAATATGTGAAAACCATCGGTTTATCCGATGACGATACCGAAGTACACAGCCGCCGGATCTCGTGAGGCGGCTAGATTTTCAAGAGCCTATCGATTGTACGACTTTGTTGGATACGGAATGCAAACCCTGAATAGGGAGTATTCTCGAGAAAAAAGCAGCGTGTATTTCACGCTGCTTTTTGATATCCAACACTTTGTCGCAACACGGACTGACTGTGGATCAGATTATGAGATTGAACGAGCAACAACGGTCAGTACGCCTGCGGCAAGAAGCCAGAAAACGACAGCACTGATGTGATTGATCCAGTAGCTGAATCGTTTCCCTTTGAGGTACTGGGAAGCATAAGCAGCGATAAAGCCGTAGCCAAGATGTACGAGCAGACAGATCAGGCAGAAAATGCCGATCAACAAGGTCATGCGGCTTGTGTACTCATCTTCCGGATGCACGAAAGGCGGCATCAAAGAAAGCAGGAATACAAGCAGCATCGGGTTGGTGATTTGAATGAAGAGAGCACCGAAGTAGGCAGCACGCGAATTAGACGACAAATTGGAGTGTGACACCGTTGCCCGCGACGCTGTCGATAGATCCATTGCGGGGCGAGTCCAGTTTTTCCAACCCAGCCAGATAAGCATGGCGGCACAGACTGCCTGCATGGCCGTATAAAGGGCAGGCGTAGAGGCCACAAGAGCTCCCAGACCGGCAGCGCAGACCAAAGACATGACAATGGCTCCGGTGACGTTGCCCAAAGGGGCTGCCATAAACGATGCACGACCAAGGCGCAGCGCGCTCGTCACGGTATAAAGAACGCTGGCACCGGGGGTGACACAAGTGAGAAAGGAAATACCTGCAAACAGGGCGATCTCTTGCATTTTATTTAGGGGTTTGTGTTGAGACGCGCCAACTATAATTAAAAACATTAAAGGAGAGTGCACTAAAAACAGGAGCACTCCTGCATCATTAACCGAACACTGGAAGAGACAGCGCAATGCTCAACCGTTTTGACTATCGCCTCATACGGCAATTTTTGTTATTCGCCACCGTTGCAGAGGAAAAAAGCATTCGACGAGCAGCGAAAAGACTCTCTATTTCACAAACTCCGCTTGCAGCTCAACTCGATGAACTCGAAGCGCGTCTGAAACTCAAACTGATTGAACGCAGTCCTCGCGGAATTGAACTTACCACCGCAGGAGAGGCGCTTTTACCCGAGGTGCACCGATTTACCGCACAAGCCGAAGTGTTGAATTACCTTGTCAAGGAAATCCGGGAAAATCACCGAGCCGCCGTTACGCTTGCTGCGGTGTCCGAAGCAATGCTGGGTTTTGTGCCCATGGTTCGAGAGGCTGTGTTCGAGAAGCACCCGGGGATAACGGTTTATACGAAAGAAGTTGATTCGGCCGGCATTGCCGATGAAATCGCCAGTAAAACATCGGCATTGGCAATCGGTCATTTTCGAGAGCTGCACCATAAGGGTGTACAGACGGAATTGCTTCTTGAAGAAGGGTTGATTGCAGTTTTGGGGAAAAGACATCCACTGGCGAATCGGGGAACAGTTTCGATTCATGACCTTGCCGGAGAGGAATGGGTTCTACATGCCCGGGATATTGCCCCGCAGTTCTATGACGATATGGTCGGCGCTTGTCAGCGAGCAGGTGTTTCGTTGCGCATTCGACATTTGGTTTCCGGTTCACAGCGTCAGATTTCATATGCGGCTTGCGGACAGGGCATAGCTCTGCTGCCGGAGTTTTTTGCATCGTGTCTGCCGCCTACGGTCTGTGCCGTTCGACTTTCAGACGTTGCTCCTTGTATTGCGCTGTCCGCAGCTTGGAATACTTCGGTGCAAAGTATGGCTCGAGATGCTGTTTTAGCGGCGGCTCGGGGAATTGCCAAGCAATCATCGTGGGGTAAAACCGAAGTCTTGTGAATGTTTGCTGCGAGGACCTTGGAGAAACACAAAGGAAAGTCAAACGCAGTTGGCACATTTAGCTGAGCAGCCGCTTACACAAGACAGAAGTTGACTGAGGCAGGGATAAACCAATTCGTAATAGACGTTATTGCCTCGTTTGTCTGTTTTGACGACACCAGCATTTTTAAGGACAGACAAATGCTTTGAGACGGTGGACAAATCACTGCCGACAAGTTCCTGAAGCTCACAGACACAGCGCGGTCCATCCGTGAGAGCCTTTACCATCATCAAACGACTCGGGTGTCCCAGGGCTTTGAAAACAGCGGCTTCTTTTTCCAGATGAGGATCTCTATTCATGACTGCAGTAAATTCAGAAAAGATTCGGAAGAGTCCGAAGTTCGACATGTCCAGACGGGGCAAGTATTGCAGGTTGGAAGTCTAAAAAGCAACACTGTGAATTTAAGCGCATGAATGAAAGAAAGTGCATCCGTTCGGATGCACTTTGATTTTTATCGAGAACAACCGCAGCTGCAGCTGCAGGAAACGCTGTCGGCAGCAATTGCTCCTTTCATCCAACCGATAACCTGATCGTGCGTCGGTACTCGACCGCTGCAAACGATCTTGCCGTTGATGATCACGGCGGGCGTGGACATTACCCCAAGGTTCATCATTTCCATGATGTCGGTCACTTTGATGACTTGAGCAGTCACACCGGATTGCTCGACCGCTTCACGGACAATTTTCTCTGTTTGGATGCATTTGGCACAACCGGGGCCAAGTACTTGAATTTTCATGAAAAAAAACTCCTGTCAGATCCGAATGGAAATAGAGAAGAATTCCGACCAAACGAATGCCTATTTGGCCAATGTGCCAAATACTATAACACGCTCTAAAAGAATTTCCAATGAAAAAATTAAGTTATTGGCGATATGACCAAACAGCCAATAATTTGGCATACTAACGAGCATCAAATTCAGTACGGGGTTTATGCTTCAAATGCAATCAAGTCAGTCTAAAAATCGATTTTCCGTGCGAGTTGCCGCGGCTGCCGTTGCATTGCTCAGTCTTTGGGTGCTTTCCTATCTGGCAACAGAGCCGTTTGCCGAGTGGATTACTTACGAGGCTTTTGGAATTGAGCGTGCGTCAAAAATAGGGGCGGCAGTCGAATTTTTCTTCTACGACACGACCAAGATCCTGCTGCTTCTCGTGTTGATGGTCTATCTCATTGCCTTGATAAGAGCGGGACTCAATGTCGAGCGTGTCAGGTCGTATTTGACGGGAAAGAGTCGGTGGGCCGGATATGTTCTGGCTTCCGGATTCGGTGCGGTTACACCATTTTGCTCGTGTTCCAGCGTGCCGCTGTTCATCGGATTTACGGTTGGTGGAATTCCGCTGGGGATCACGATGGCTTTTCTGATTACTTCACCGATTATCAATGAGGTGGCGGTTGTTTTGTTGTGGGGATTGCTGGGATGGAAGATGACGACGCTGTATGTGCTGATCGGTTTGGCAGCAGGCATTGTCGGCGGCTTATTCATGGATAAGATCGGAGCGGATAGATGGCTGCAGCCGTTTTTGCTCCAAGCGCGGGAAAGAGGCGTTCCTGCAGCTGCTTCGTGTGCACACGACAGTGAGCGCTTAGGTCTGCGTGATCGGCATGAATTTGCCGTTGAAGAGACAAAAGGCATCGTCAAACGAGTTTGGATCTGGGTGATTGTGGGCGTGGGTTTGGGAGCTTTGCTGCACGGCTTTGTGCCTCAGACGTGGATCGTTGATCATCTGTCCTCTGAAAACATCTGGTCCGTACCTGCAGCAGTTATTTTGGGTATTCCGCTTTACACCAACGTCACGGGCATTATTCCGGTGATGGAAAGTTTGCTGCTCAAAGGGCTTCCTTTGGGAACCACTCTGGCATTTTGTATGAGCACGGTTGCGGCAAGTCTGCCAGAAGTTCTGATGCTGAAACAAGTGATGAGGGCTCGCTTAATTGCCGTATTTCTCGTGACTCTGGTCGTGCTCTTTACGATTGTCGGCTGGATGCTCAATGCGCTCAGTTTCTGATTGAGCATAAGTCAAGCGTATTTAAGTATGAAAGATCAAAAAACATTGTTGAAAGTCGCTGCTGCCGTATTTTGTGTGCTTGTGGCCTTTGCCGTCTATGTCGCCTTTGAGGGCGGATTCGGCATGAAAAAGACAAATAAGGTTCCTGTCAGTGATATTTCGGAAACGCCGCTGATTCTTGGAATGTTTTCGCTGGAAGTCCAGGGCAGGCTCGACTACAAGCAGTTAAAGACTCATAATCTGCCGATCGTGGTTGACTATGGATCCGTGTCCTGCATTCCGTGCCGCCAAATGGCTCCGATTCTTTCCAAGCTTAATCGTGAATACGAAAATCGAGCGTTCATTAAGTTTGTGGATATTCGAAAAAATCCGGATGCAGTTGTTGGCATTCCCATTCGATTGATACCGTCGCAGGTTTTTATCACAGCTCAAGGCACTCCGTTTATTCCAAGCAAAGAACTTGCTGCCAAAATTCACTTCCTGCATGTCGAATCGATGGATTCCCATCTTCCGAGCTACACGGTGCATGAGGGTGCGCTTACGGAAGAGCAGCTTCGAGAAATTCTTAAAGAAATGGGGGTTTGACAGGAAGTTTCGGCTTGTTTGGGGCCGGTTATGTGCGGACCCAAAGAAAAAGGCGGTTGAATTGTCAATCGCCTTTTGTTTTGGTGCGCCCGGCATGGGCGTGTTCTAACGGGTGAAAGTCCCGAGCGCGGGA
>DXSO01000038.1 GCA_019410445.1 Sutterella sp. | reverse complement strand
ATGACTGCCGTCAATCTCGTCGACAAACCCCCCGCTCTTGCCGTTGATGTGAGGAAACTCATGCTGAAGTTGAGTTCTCAGTCCTTTGAACTTAAAAGCGCCCTCGACAATACGCTTTGCTACCGAAATGCCCTCTACTGGTGTCTTCATCGCATCACGGAAAAGCACAAAGAATTGGACTCCCAACCTCCTACCGTCTTACTGCTCGGGCGCATGATGTGGAAAAACATGCCGTCCCTGTCCAAAATCACTGAAGCCGAACTCCGCAAAAGTTTTCCTCTGCTGTCAATTTCCTACCGAACAATTCATTCGGCCAAAGGACTCGAAGCCGATTATGTTCTCCTTATCGGAATTGATTCCGGAGTATTTCCCTGCACCAAACAAAGCGATCAAATCATTGAGTCTGTATTGCCAATGGTCGAAAGCTATCCCTATGCTGAAGAAAGGCGTCTTTTTTACGTTGGCATGACGCGCCCCAAAAAACACTTGATCATTCTCTATGACAGTGTCAAGCCATCTCCGTTTATGAGTGAACTCACTCGAGAAAGTCCCCCAGATCTGTTATCTCAGTATTCCGACGCAAGTTATGAAATTTCATGCCCACGCTGCAAAGATGGCAATCTGATTTTGCACGCATCTCGAAGCGGCGGCAGATACTACCAATGCAGCAACGGATTATGCTCGGAAGTCTTTAGTTGCTGTCCCAACTGCGGTGCTCCATTGATCAAGGATCACACCGGTCGTTATTGCCTCAACTCTCAATGCAATTACATAGAAATTCGTTGCAATAAATGCGCTTCGGGGTTCATGAAACGACGTATAAACAGTCGAAACGGGCACATGTTCTATGGTTGCTCAAACTGGAATTCTCTTGGCTCAGGATGTAGCCAGACAATGCAGTGTGAAATGGCTCAGAAAGCAATCAATAACTACAAAGGCAACATTCAGAAGAAACGTCTGGATTTATCTGAACGATTTCCGCAATCCGGCAGTCAATCCAATAATCCGCCCTGTTGAAGCTTTTTTTGCTGAGGATCCTGAATGTGGGAAAAAAGAATACCTACTGATTCCGCACTGAATCAACAGTGTTAGTCTTTATCCTAAAAATCAGCACGGTTTTGCGTTATCTTCAACAAATGGGAGAATGCTCCATGGCTTGTCACTATGACTGCTTTTTCATCAACGGTGTCTGGGTAAAACCTCACTCCGACGATGTCATTTCACTGGAAAATCCCGCCACAGGCGAAATTTTTGCACATGTACCGGACGGCACTCCCGAAGATGTCGCCAATGCCATCGAGGCAGCCGCACAAGCACAACCGGCATGGGCCGCCACGCCGCTTTGCCAGCGTATCGAACGCATGCAAAAGGCTCTTGAAATTTTCAGAACTTATCGAGAAGAGATCATTCGTCTGGAAGCTCTGGAACTGGGTTCGCCTGTGAGTTTTTCAGCAAATTCTCATTGCGATTATCAGTTCACGCGCATTGAGTCGTACATCCAAGAATGCAAAAACGTCCCGCTAAAGGAAAACTTCGAGCAAAGCACTGTCGTGCGAGAACCTGTTGGGGTTGTTGCTTGTATCACGCCTTGGAATTATCCGCTCGGACAAGTGGTTCAAAAAGTCATCCCTGCATTGCTCATGGGCAATACGGTGGTTCTAAAACCGAGCCAACACACGCCGCTGACCAGTTATCTTCTGGTGGATTCGCTTGATCAAGCCGGTTTTCCGCCCGGCACCGTCAATCTGGTCACAGGGCGCGGCTCCAGATTAGGCGACACCCTTGCCACGCATCCTCTCGTCGACATGATCTCCTTTACCGGTTCGACAAACGTAGGAATCAAACTCAGTCAGAAAGCACTGGGAACTCTCAAGCGCATTTCCCTGGAACTTGGCGGCAAATCCCCCTTCATTTGGCTGCCGAGTCAAGACTACGCACCGGCTGTTGACAAGCTTTTTTCCTCTATTTTTTATAACTCCGGTCAAACTTGTACGGCACTGTCTCGCCTATTGGTTCCAGAGGAAGATCTCGATCAAATTAAATCGCTGTTGCTGTCACGCGTATCGGAACTCACCGTTGGTGATCCGATGGATCCGAATACCAAAATCGGACCTATGGCAAGTCGGGCTCAGTACGAAAAAGTTCTCGCCTATATCGAACTGGGTCAAAAAGAAGGAGCCGAATTGCTTTGCGGCGGAGCCGCTCCTGAAGCCGGCAGCGGCTACTACATCAAGCCGACTATTTTTACGGGCGTCACCAACGATATGCGTATTGCACGTGAAGAAATTTTTGGGCCTGTCTTATGCGTGATCACGTATCGAAGTCTCGATGAAGCCGTCGCCATTGCCAACGACACGGTTTACGGACTGAGTGCGGCCGTTTACGGAGAACGATCACTTGCGCTTGATGTTGCCTCCAGACTCAAAAGCGGCAACGTCTATGTCAATGGGGCGCCTCGCGATGTCACGGCACCTTTCGGCGGCTATAAGCAAAGCGGCATCGGCCGCGAAGGCGGTCGTTACGGATTGATGGAATTTACGCAGCTAAAAGCTGTCTTTGACCGCTGCTGATCTCTGAATCAAAATTGATTCACCCAAAAAAGGCGCCTCCGGCATCTGTCGGAAGCGCCTTTTGCTTTTTATCGTCATCACGTTTCCCTTTAAGCTGTGACACACATTCGCTTGCCAAAATCAGCGGCTGTGTCAGTGCATACAACGCGCTGAGTTGCATAAGAGTAAAACAATGTTCAAAAAAAACTGCCTTGCCCTTTTAAGTCTGGGCCTTTTCTCTTCATTGGCCAATGCCTCCGCCTACAGCGACAAACTTGCTGAGATGCAGGTCAAATTCGAACAAGCTCTCAAAGGTGATCAGGCTGCAGCTGCTTATGTCTGCCGTCAAGGAACCTTGCCTCAACTCAAAGTGCGCTTGATTGATCGCGACAAACATATTGAAGCCTGTCGTCTGTACGCGAAAGACATCGCTAAAAATCCTTCCACTTATCGCTGGTTCATGGAATGGTCGATGCACCTGCCCCATGAGCTTATCGCTCCGGTGTTCAAACATCTGACGGACGCCGACATTTATCCGGTTACCAAAATCAATTTTCTTTTTGCCTCCTGGCTCTATGGTGAAAAGAAAAACATGGCAGGCCTGAGCGAAAGTGAAAGTCTCAAACTTTATCGGCAATGGGTTTTTGATAACTACAAAGCCGGGCATCCCGGCTTTGCTGGACTGTATGCCTTTCTTAAAACCGAAAAAAACGGCAAAAGCAGTCTTCCTGCTGAAGAAATCGACGAAATTATCGACAATTGCCTGCAAAATAAAGACTTCGAATCCCTTAAGCTTTTCTACTCCCGCCTAGGAGAAGGAAATTACGCTCTCGTTGAAAAGAAGCTCAACGGCAAACCGACCCATTCCTCTTTGGACATCGCTCGAGCACTTACACAAGATAAGCTCCAGCTCACTGCCGAGCAGTTCGCAGCCATTGTGAAATCGGCCGTCGAATCTGCCGATGCCATGACGCTCGATTCGGATTACACGACGTTGTGCAAAATCGCCTTGGAAGTCAACGACAAATCGATTCAGAAGACACTTTTTGAGAAAATGCTCGCATACCGTATCGATCCGGCAAAAATTGCCGGCGCAATGGATGCGGCCACTCTCGAAAACGTCGTAAAACCCGAATTCAACAAAGACGGTTGGGCCGAGGCTGCCATGGCTTCGTTGAGCTTGTCCACCGATCATTATCACGAGGCAATTGACTATTTCAAAAAAGCCACCGCACTGGGTTTTTCTTCCGAAAACATGCTCTACAAGCTTGCCGACAGTCTCTTTCACGATGCCAAAGGGAAGGTTTCGGCTCAAGACACTCTCAGCGCCCACCTCTTTCTATCCAAGCACTTTTTTTATCCGTTTGGCGATCTCGGCATGAGCTTTGAGCTGTACCAGCTCGAAAAGTTTGCCAAAGCAAGCGGGCAGGAACACTTGATCGTCGAGTACTATCAGAACAAATTCGACCATGCCAGCAGCGCCAAGGAAGGCATGGAACTTGCGTACCGTACGGCCAAATCGCAAATTCAGTACGGATTCAAAAATCAGGATCAGATTGCCGCCTCTCTTGAACAAGCATATGCAGACCTGAGCCGCATACGGTTCATCGTGACCGATGCCGAAGACGACAAGAAAAAACCCAGTGCGGCCCAAAGCATCGCCAACGGTTTCATTGATGCATCTTTATTCGGCATCAACTGCGATCAAGCCGTCAAGTGGTACCAACGAACGCTTTCGGGATCGCTGCAAACCACGGATCCCAAGGATTTGGCGGCCGTCTACCAAGACATGGGGCGCTGCTACCTATGGGCTCCTGAGGGAGATGCACTTGCACGTGATCCCATAAAGGCTCGTGAAGCGCTTGAAAAAGCATATGCAATCGTAGAGAAAGGAGACTTTCCGGTTTATCGCGGCGAAATGCCGCATCCGGCGCGTCTGCAGGAAATCGCCAGTTTGATCACCGACAGCTGTTTGGAATCCGGTGATGAAAAAAGCGCCGCCGATTGGGCTCAACGCGCCGTCAAACTGGAATTCGGAACAAACGATGTGATTGCAGCCGACACGGCTTATTCCATGGGGGTGTACTTCGACCGCAAAAAAGATTTCGTCAATGCCGAACATTGGTACGGACTGCTTAAAGAAAAATCATCGGCAAGCAGTGACACCAACCTTGCAAACCTCTACTTCAACGGCAAGGATTACAAAAAAGCCGCCAAACTCTATACCTCGGCCTTCTGCAAGGCGCCCAAAGCCATGCATGCGAACAATCTTGCTCTCGTGTATGCCGAAGGCAAAGGTGTCAATCAGAATCTGAGTTATGCCTATGCGCTTTATGCACTTGCCGATGACAAACGTGCCCGCCACGGCATGATGATGCTTGACGATCAGCTTTCCGACAAACAAAAGTCTGAAGTCCAACAGCTCAATATTCGTCAGCAGCTCTGCCGCTAAGCGAAAAAATCCGAACAACACTTTCTGACTTGAAACGCTGCTGACATCTAAAACAACAAGGGGTTCCCGTTGGGAACCCCTTGTTGTTTTGCACAGAGTCTGACGTTACGCTTTTACTTTCTCGGCAATGAACCGTTTGACCGCCTCGGCATCAGCCGGCATAACCGTAAACCGCTGTTCGTTGTTTTCAATGCCCACATAAGTGGCGGGCATCTCCGGATCGGCATCAATGGCCTCACGAATCGTGTCGGCAAACTTGGCCGGCAGTGCCGTCTCCAACGCCAACATCTTCACACCCGGACGAACGTACTGACGCGCCGCGTAAATTCCGTCAGCCGTATGCGGATCCACAACAAGCCCTTCTTTCTGGAAAACATCGCGAATCGTGTTAATGCGGTCGGCATGCGTGCTTTTTGCCGAAACAAAACCGCTCTGACGCACCACCTGCATTTCACTTGCACTCAACGAAAAACCTCCCTTGAGCGCAAGTTCCGTCCAAAGTTCTCGGACTCGAGCTGCGGAACGTCCGACAATGTCATAAATATATCGTTCGAAATTGCTGGCCTTGGAAATGTCCATCGACGGCGAACTTGTCACAAAGGTGTGCTCGCTGTCACGCACTCGATAAACGCCGGTTTTGAAGAATTCATCCAAAACATCGTTTTCATTGGTCGCCACAACCAGACGTCCGATCGGCAATCCCATCTGCTTGGCAATCCAACCGGCAAGGATATTGCCGAAATTGCCCGAAGGCACCGTCACGTCGATCACCTCACCGGTTTTTTCAGTGACATCGAGCCATCCCTTGAAGTAATAGACCACCTGTGCGGACACACGAGCCCAGTTGATGGAGTTGACTGTCCCGATGGAATACGTCGCTTTAAATCCCGCATCCTGACTGCAGGCTTTGACAATATCCTGAGCGTCGTCAAACGATCCCTTTACCGCCAGGTTAAAGATGTTGGGATCCTTGAGACTGTACATCTGCGCACGCTGAAACGGACTCATGCGGCCCTCCGGAGAAAGCATGAAGACACGCACTCCCTTGCGACCACGCATGGCGTACTCGGCCGCCGACCCCGTATCGCCCGACGTGGCGCCGAGAATATTCAGTTCGGTCTCTCTTTGAGCCAACACATACTCAAACAATGCCCCAAGGTACTGCATTGCCATGTCCTTGAAGGCAAGCGTGGGACCGTTGGAAAGTTCCAGAATTCGGATCTGTCCGCCATCGATTGAGCGCGTGGGCGTGATCCGGGAAAAATCCGTTCCCGCACGACCGTTGTTGTAGACCTCTTCGCGATAAACGCCCGCGAGCATTGTCTTGAGCGTATCTTCATCAATGTCGGTGGCAAACAGTCTCAGAATTTCAAAGGCAAGTTCAGCATAGGAAAGGTTTCGCCATTTTTCCAAATCCGATGCACTCACCTGCGGATAGACGCGCGGCATAAACAAACCGCCGTCAGCGGCAAGTCCCTTCAAAACAATGTCGCAGTAACCCGCCCCCGTATCTTCTCCGCGGGTGGACTGATAACTCATGGAGAGCTTTACTACCATTTCTCTGGCTCCGATTTAGTTGAGTTCTTCCTTGCGGATCATCACGACTTTGCCTCGCGTCGTCGGCAGCGTTTCGATCGCCTTGATCGCAGACATCACGGCTCCTTCCAAGGCACTGTGCGTCATCACCACGATTTCAGTGTCCTTTTCTCCACAGGCCGCCTCGGGCTGGAGAACCGACTCAATGGAGATGGCTTCTTCGGCAAAAATACGGGAAACCTGCGCCAAAACACCCGGTTCATCCGCCACCGGAATTCTCAAGTAATAAGAACTCACGGTCTTGCTCATCGGCAGCCAGCCGAGCTGAGTCGTCTCCTGATTGTGTTCGGCCGGCTTGAGCGCCTGAGCGTCACCGGCGGCAGTCATGCGAACAATATCAACCAAATCTGCCACGACGGCCGAAGCAGTGGGTTCCGCCCCTGCGCCGCGTCCGTAAAAGAGCGTGCTGCCGACCGCATCACCCTTGACGACGACGGCATTCATCACTCCTTCGACATTGGCCAACAGTCGACGCATCGGCACCAATGCCGGATGCACACGAAGTTCAATTCCGTTTTCCGTCCGCTTGGTGATGCCGAGCAGCTTGATGCGATACCCCATATTCTCGGCATAACGAATGTCGGTTGCCGTCAACTTCGTGATGCCTTCCACGCTGACAGCGTCGAAGTTGACCGGAGTGCCGAAAGCAAGAGCGCTCAGCAGCGTAATCTTATGAGCCGCATCAATGCCTTCGATGTCAAACGTCGGATCGGCCTCGGCGTAGCCCAGGGTCTTGGCCTGAGAAAGAGCTTCTTCGAAAGAAAGTCCCTTATCGCGCATGGTCGACAAAATGAAGTTGCAGGTTCCGTTGATGATGCCTGCAATCCACTCGATGCGGTTGGCAGCCAGCCCTTCGCGCAGACTTTTGATGATCGGAATGCCTCCGGCAACAGCCGCTTCGTAGGACACCGCCACACCGCGGGCGGCAGCCGCCGAGAAGATTTCATTGCCGTGCAGCGCCAAAAGAGCCTTATTGGCAGTCACAACGTGCTTGCCTGCGTCAATGGCGGCAAGCACGAGACTCTTTGCCGGCTCAATTCCGCCCATGACTTCAACAACGATGCTGATTTCCGGATCCTCAATCAGATCGTGCCAGTCCTTGGAAAGCTTGACTCGCTCGTCGACAACACCGCGGGCACGATCAATATTGCGGCAAACCACGGTTTTCACCTCAATGGGAGCGCCAGCTCTGCGCGACAATTCCTGCGCGTTGCGCTTTAACACGGCATACGTACCGCCGCCAACCGTTCCTAGTCCGGCAATACCGATTTTGACTGCTTCCATCGCGTAATCCTTTTTTCTTTTTGATTGACTATCGCAACCGTTTGGGGCACAAACGGGCACATTGAATTTGATTTTATGGTGGAATCAACCCGATCGCATCCGCTCTACTCGTCAAAAAACAATTTGCGGCGCTTTTCTTTGAGAAAGGCGCCGCAAACGTTTTTCACTTTCCGTCTCGGCGATCACTTGTTCGGTGTGTGATGCAGTGCATCCGGATCAATCAGACCGTCCTTGCGGAACATTTGCTTGATGCCGTGCAGAGCTTGACGCGTACGGTATTCGTTCTCAATCAGAGCGAAACGAACATGATCATCGCCGTACTCACCAAATCCAATACCGGGACTGACGGCAACCTTGGCGTCCTCAAGCAGGCGCTTGCTGAATTCCACGCTTCCGAGCTCACGGTACGGTTCGGGAATCTTGGCCCAAACATACATTGAAGCCTTCGGCACTTCCACCGGCCAGCCGAGCTCATTGAGTCCCTTGCAGAGAATATCGCGTCGCTTCTGATACTTGAGCCGCATCTCTTCAACGCAGCTCTGATCTCCCTCAAGAGCCTCGATTGCCGCCACCTGCAGCGGCGTAAAGGTACCGTAGTCGTGATAGCTCTTGATTCGGGCAAGGGCATGCACCAACTCTTTGTTGCCGACCATGTAGCCCAGACGCCAGCCAGCCATGTTGTAGGACTTGGACATGGTGAAGAATTCAACGGCGATGTCCTTGGCTCCGGGAACCTGCATGATGGACGGAGCCTTGTAGCCGTCAAAGCAGATATCTGCATAGGCCAAATCGTGCACCACCCAGATCCCATAGCGCTTGCCCAAAGCCACGACCTTTTCCAGGAATTCCAGCTCAACGCACTGCGCCGTGGGATTGGACGGGAACCCCAAAATCATCATCTTCGGTCTCGGCACCGTTTCCACAATGGCTCGTTCGAGCTCAGCCAGAAAATCCACCCCGGGAATCATCTTCACGGAACGGACGTCAGCGCCGGCGATAATGGCGCCGTAAATATGAATCGGGTAAGACGGGTTGGGCACGAGCACCGTATCACCGCGATCCGTACAGGCAAGCATCAGATGCGCAATGCCCTCCTTGGAGCCGATCGTCACGATGGCCTCCGTATCCGGATCAATATCCACGTCAAAGTGCCCTTTGTACCAATTGCTGATGGCCTTGCGCAGTCGAGGAATACCCTTGGACACAGAGTAGCCGTGCGTGTTGTCGCGACTGGCCACTTCAATCATTTTGTCGACGATGTGCTTGGGAGTCGGACCGTCAGGGTTGCCCATCGAGAAATCGATGATGTCTTCGCCGCGTCGACGTGCTGCCATCTTGAGCTCGCCGGTGATATTGAAAACATAAGGTGGCAGACGCTTGATGCGCGAAAAATCAGAGTTCATGAGAATCTCCCTTCTATCAATTTCGACCCAACTCCGACACTAAAGCGTGCCGGAACACACAAGGCACATTTCTCGGTTGCGCAACCGAACACATCGGTTGATATTAGCAGGCCGCAGACCGCAGTCTCGAACAACTCTGAATACAAAGCGCTTTTTCTTCAACAAACACAAAAACACTAGCTAAAAGTAGCTACATAAAAGCCGCGGCGAATTCATCATTGCTCCGCGGCCTTTTTTGCGCTTTGATCATATTTTGTCAGCAAGCAGCTTCCCGGGATTGAGAATACCCTTCGGATCAAGCGCTCGCTTGATCGCTCCCATCAGTTCAAGCTCCAGCGGATCCTTTAGCTGCAGAAAATGCGCTCTCTTGAGTTGCCCAATTCCGTGTTCGGCGGAAATCGAACCATTGTGCCGCTGAACGACGGCATAAACCGTTTCCCGAATTCCCTCTTCATTTTCAAATGCCAGATTGGGAGGAATCGAACCGATGTTAAAGTGCAGATTGCCGTCGCCCAAATGACCGAACACGGACGGATCAATCCAGTCAAAACGCTTGTTGAGAGCGTCAAGCGCTTCGTCAACAAAATCAGCTATATCACTGATTTCAATGCTCACGTCGTTGTGAAGATTGCCGCCGGCGTGCGCATCTGCGCTCGGAATCGATTCGCGAATGGCCCAGAAGGCACGGCTGTCTTTGACGGAATTCGACAAGAAAGCATCAACCACGGTGCCGTCTTCGAACTGCTTTTCCAAAATCAGCTCAAGCGGGTTGCTGCCGGGATCACGTGCGTAGCTCAATTCAACCAAACACCACCACGGTGCGGAGGAAACATCGCCGGGCAACGACACGGATTCGATCTTTTCTCCGACGCGTTCGATGCACTTGGCCTGCATCAGTTCAAATCCCGTCAAAGCCGGACCGGCCGCAGTCTTGACCGCGGCCAGCAGACGGCATGCCTTGTGAGGATCTTCCACCCCTACAAGCGCGGTATATGTTGCCTGCGGCAGCGTGAACAATTTGACGACTGCTCGTGTGACAACGCCAAGCGTGCCTTCGCTTGCAATAAACAGCTGCTTGAGATCGTATCCGGTGTTGTCCTTGCGAAGACCGCGGAGCATATTGACGACGCGTCCGTCGGCCAGCACCACTTCCAGACCCAAAACCAACTCTCGAGTATTTCCGTATCGCAGCACTGCCGTGCCGCCGGCATTCGTGGCGATGCAGCCGCCTAAACAAGCCGTACCTTCGGCAGCAAAACTCAGCGGAAAAAGCCTTCCTGCTTCTCGAGCGGCCTGCTGTGCCTTTTCCAAAATCACTCCGGCCTGCACCGTCATCGTATCGTTGACGGTATCGATTTCCTCGATCTTGTTCATGCGAGAGAGCGACAATACGATTGCCTTGCCTTCTGGCGAGGGCGTGCCGCCGCCCACCAGACTCGTATTGCCCGACTGCGGTACGACTGCCGTTTCGGTTTCGTTGGCCAAGGCCAGAACTTTCGAAACCTCCTCGGTATTGGCCGGACGCACCACCGCAATCGTCTTTCCGTGAAAACGGTTGCTCCAGTCTACGAGATACCCTGCAACATCAGCCTCTTCGGTCAGCACATTGGCGCTTCCAACAATCGTGCGCAACTCCGCAAGTATGTCCATCTCTGCTTTTCCTTTGCTATTCCCGTTAATTTGATCTCTTCTCGCAACGTGCAATGAAGCCGCAACGTCTAGACGTAACAGCCCGACAGCAAACCAAGAATCCGAGTACACCGGTCGCTGCCCGCGGTTCCGGACGCTGAACTTGCCTGCACCCCCGGGCGACGCACTTCTCTGACCTGAGCTTTTTGGACACGCACCGAACCATCTTCATCAATGATGAATTCGACGGCTGAACTTCCCGAAGTCAATCCCAAAAAATCTCGAACATTCTTCGGTACGGTAACCTGTCCCTTAATCGTCAAGCGCTGGCTCATTTTTTTAGCTCCTGTTTAGCCGATTCGTCCCCATTGACCAGGTTCGGCAATTCGGATTAAATCCACCTATTTTTAAGTCACAAAAAAGCCATCCGATACATTTCGATCAGACGGCCGTTATCCGATTGGTTGCCTCTGAAGGCCACATCCGCTTCCTTACTGATAGCGTGTCCACCTTGCCCGGATAGAGCAGGTTGGCGCAGATTCGTACGCTCTGCTTCGAAATGTGGGGTTCATCATAGCGAGCCTATCGTCTGCGTACAATAGGGCAAACTGCTTACCATCCCGAAATATTCCATCGTCGTTTTGACATCTTCGGAAGACAACCAAAAAAAATTCCCACCCCCGACCGCTCTTTGGCTCAAGCGCAAGAGCAATTCAAGGATGGGAAATCATCCGGTCCGTCGTGCGTTACGACAGACGTCCTTGCGTCCAGACCCGCAGGGGACTAGACGCAAAACCAATTAGGCTTCGGGAACGAGCTTTTCAATGCCGCCCATGTAGGGACGCAGCACCTCCGGAACCGTCACGGAACCGTCGGCGTTCTGGTAGTTCTCAAGAACAGCCACAAGCGTGCGGCCCACAGCCAAGCCAGAACCGTTGAGCGTATGCACAAAATGCGTACGGCCTTCGGCATCCTTGTAGCGTGCTCCCATGCGGCGCGCCTGGAAGGCTTCGCAGTTGGAGCAGGAGCTGATTTCTCGATAGGTGTTCTGAGCCGGCAGCCAGACTTCAAGGTCGTAGGTCTTGGCCGAGCCAAATCCCATGTCGCCGGTGCACAGCAACACCTTGCGGTACGGCAATTCGAGCTTCTTAAGAATGTTTTCGGCACAAGCCGTCAATTCTTCGAGATGATCGTAGCTGTCATCGTCACGCACAATGCGCACCATTTCGACCTTGTCGAACTGATGCTGACGAATCATGCCGCGAGTGTCACGGCCATAGGCGCCAGCTTCCGAACGGAAGCATGGCGTGTGGGCCGTAATCTTGATGGGCAGATCGCTAGCCTTGAGCATTTTGCCGGACACGCAGTTTGTAAGCGTCACCTCAGCCGTCGGAATCAGATACAAGGTCTCGCCCTTGCCTTCCTGACCACCCTTCTTGGCTGCAAACAGATCCTCTTCAAACTTGGGCAGCTGACCGGTGCCGCGCAGCGTTTCTGCCGTCACGATGTAGGGCGTATAGCACTCGGTATAGCCGTGTTCGGCCGTGTGCGTATCAAGCATGAAC